>JBBSDR010001102.1:0-3413 GCA_038240465.1 Gemmatales bacterium | reverse complement strand
GCTCCGCTCCGAGGACTCCGCGTCGCGGCTAACCATCAATTCAGCGCGATTCCTTCAGATGCGCCAGCCAGACCGCTTCCAGCGCCGCCACGTCCTCGCAGCCGTAATGCTTCTTCGCCGCCTCGTCCCAGCCCGACTCGGAGCCTTCTCGAACGAAGGCGAGAAACGTTGGCCGATCCTTCTTCTCGATCAGGAACTTCGCGACCGCGCAGCTCTGGGCGTAGAACGCGGGAATGTCCGCCGGATACTCGCGCAGGTTGAACAGCCGCGCGAGAGGCAGCAGCCGCGATCCCTCGAGAGCTTCTTTCTGCCGCTGTTCGCGCTGACGCCGGCTTTCTTCATCTTCAGCCAGACACGCCGCGCCCTCGTCCGCCCAGCGCGGCACCTGATGGCCCACGGCGTGCGCCAGGACAATGTGGGTCATCTCGTGCGGCAATACTCCCGCCAGCACCGCTTCCAGTGTCCCCTCGACGCGCATACTCTGGCGCACGACCTTGCCGCCGCCGTAGACGAACTGGCTGACACCGGCGTTCCGTCCCACATGGATCGTCACCTGGATCGGGCAGCGGTCCTCCCGGACGGGCATCTCCACTCCCAGCCAATCGCGCGCGATCTGCTTGCGCAGTTTCTCTGCCTTCTTGCCGACTTGACGCGCCACGTCCGGTTCCAGGTTCTGAATGGTGAAGTTGAGCGTGAGCATCTCCCCCGCGGGAGCATCCTCCGCGGCGACAGGGCGAGACAGGATGAGGATCAAGGCAAGGACGAACTGCCTGCGAGAAAAGACGCGCTCCATGTGTTGACTCCTCCATGAGTCGGGACCGGATGCGAGGCGAGCAATCGGTGTGGCCGAGGATTTTACGAAGGAAGGGCGTTCGGAAGGAAGGCCAATACGCCGTCTATCCGGCCTGCGCGGAAGCTGGTAGACTGACAGCAGCCGACAGCGGCCGCCCCAGTTGCCCTCAGCGACGGAAGAGAGATGACCGAAACACAATACATCCGCAATTACGCCATCATCGCCCACATCGATCACGGCAAATCGACGCTCGCCGATCAGTTGCTGCTCAAGACAGGGGCGATCGATAAGCGGGACTTCCAGGCCCAGATGCTCGATTCGATGGACCTCGAACGCGAGCGCGGCATCACCATCCGCATGCACCCGGTCACGGTTTTCTACACGCACAAGGGCCAGAAGTACGAGCTGAACCTGATCGACACGCCCGGCCACGTCGATTTCAACTACGAGGTTTCGCGCTCACTCGCCGCCTGCGAGGGCGTCATTCTCCTCGTCGATGCCAGCCAGGGCGTACAGGCCCAGACGGTCGCCAATGCGTATCTCGCCATCGAGAACGATCTGACCATCGTTCCCGTTCTCAACAAGATCGACCTGCCCATCGCCCGGCCTGACGAAGTCATCGCCGAGATGGAACACGCTGTCGGCGCAAACCCGGACGAGGTGATTCGCGTCAGCGGCAAGACCGGCGCGGGCATCGACGAACTGTTCGCGGCCATTATCGAGCGCATTCCCGCTCCCTCCGGTTCGCCAACCGCTCCCCTCAAGGCGCTTGTCTACAACAGCCATTTCGACACCTTCAAGGGCGTCGTCGTCTATGTGCGCATCATGGACGGCACTCTCAAGAAGGGGGACCGCATCAAGCTGATGCGCGGCAACACCGAACACGACGTCATTGATATGGGGCAATTCCGGCCCGCGCCGACGCCGGTTGAGGCACTCTCGGCGGGCCAGGTCGGCTACTTCATGGCCCAGATCAAGACGCTGTCCGACGTCCACATCGGCGACACGGTGACGAACGCCTCCAACCCCGCGACGGAACCGCTGGCGGGATACAAGGAGCCGAAGCCGATGGTCTTCAGCGGCCTGTATCCGGTCAACAACCGCGACTTCGAGGACCTGCGCGAGGCCCTGGGCAAACTGCGCCTCAACGATTCGAGTTTCGTCTATCAGCCCGAGGTGAGCGAGGGACTCGGTTTCGGCTTCCGCTGCGGCTTCCTGGGCATGCTGCACCGCGAGATCATCCAGCAGCGGCTCGAACGGGACAACGAACTGGACATGGTCCAGACGGCCCCCAACGTCACCTATGAAGTGCTGACGCGCCAGGGTGAGACGATCCTGATCGACAGCCCGCAGAAAGTCGCCGACGCCGGACAGATCGAGGAGTTCCGCGAACCGATCGTGCGCATCAACTTCCTGCTGCCGGCCACCAACATCGGCGATCTGATGGGACTGTGCAGCGAACGGCGCGGCGTCTACGTCCGCACCGAGTATCTCAGCCAGTCGCGCGTCATCCTCGTCTACGAGATGCCGCTCGCGGAGATCATCTACGACCTGTACGACAAGCTGAAGTCGGTGACGCACGGCTACGGGACGATGGATTACGAATTCCTCGCCTATCGTCCGGCGGACCTGGTCCGGCTCGATGTGCTGGTGCATCACAATCGCGTCGATGCTCTCTCGACGATCGTGCATCGCTCGACATCAGATCGTCGTGGCCGGAAGCTGTTGAAGAAACTGCGTCAGGAGATCGACCGTCATCTGTTCGAGGTCATCTTGCAGGCGTCGATCGGTTCGCGGATCATCGCCCGCGAGAGCATCGCGCCGATGAAGAAGAACGTGACGGCGAAGTGCTACGGCGGCGACATCACGCGCAAGCGGAAGCTGTGGGCCAAGCAGGCGGCCGGCAAGAAGCGCATGAAGCAGATTGGTCAGGTGGACCTTCCGCAGGAGGCGTTTCTGGCGGTGCTGGAGACGGACGATTGAGGTCGATGATCGAGTTTTCCCGGCGTACAATGGCGGAAGAACGAATCCTCTACCGCTATCCGGACGAACCAGAGGGAGGGAACAATGAGTTCAGTTCCTCGGCCGGCCATTGAGACCAGAACGGAAACCAGGGCCTCGGTCGATAGCACTGACGAACAGAATGGGGAAGTGCCCCCCATTCCCCAGATGCGAGGGGTTCCCGACTCGTCAGTCGTACCGCGCAGTGAACCCTCGTCGGGGTGGGTTCAGCGGTTCCGCCAGTGGATGGACCTTGAGAGTCCGAACCCAGATGCCGTCAAGGTCTCGCCCTGGGCTTTCCTTCGAGCCATGTTCGCGATCGCTGTCTCGATCCGGCATCCCTTCTCAACGACGGTCATCGACCTTTCCACGGGCAAAGCTGTCCGAGAAGTTTGAAGCCAAAAAGGAGTCGCTGTGGCGCGTCAACGACTGCCGGAAGTGTCCATCAATCCACTTTTCAAGTTGTTGATCGTGATTAACCTGCCTGGCCATGTTGGAGACAGGAGAATGAGGTTAGCCGCGACGCGGAGTCCTCGGAGCGGAGCGCGTGCGGCGTTTTCGCGTCACGGGTCTTGGTTAGCCGCGACGCGGAGTCCTCGGAGCGGAGCGCGTGGCGCGT
>JBBSDR010001101.1:0-3423 GCA_038240465.1 Gemmatales bacterium | reverse complement strand
GGTAGTCGAGCTTCTCCAGCGCCTGCGCCAGCGGAATTGCTCGATACATGTTCCCGGTCTTCGTGACGACGCCGAGTCGTTCCACCTTGTCGATGGCGTCGCCGATCTCGAAATCGACCTTCAGGTTGGTCGTCCCTTCCAGATACAACTCGACGTAGTCGTCGAGTTGTTCCGGCGTCCAGCCCTGTTCGGGCGCGAAACGCAGCAGACAGTAGTAGGCCAGGATCGCCTCGCGACATTCTTGCTCCTCGGCCTCGTCGAGAATGTGCGTCAGCACGCCCGCGTTGTTGTCCAGCGTCTGGTAGTACAGGCTCTCGGTCAGCATCTTGGAGTAGGTCTGCCTGGTGATCTGGTAGCCGGCATACTGCTTGTAGCCGTAGCCTCCCAGGACGGCGATCGGCATGAGGGCCGCCTGGCCCGCGACCATCAGCCCCTTGCCCAGCACCGCCGCCGCTCCGATCAGGTCGAACCAGACCTTGTAGATGCCGTAGCCGATCGTCCCGAGCAGAGTGGCTCCGAACTTACTACGTTGCGTCCCCGGCATCTGGATCGTCGTCCCCGGCAGAATCATTTCGAGGTCGAGCTTGGGAATGTCCTTGAACAGCTTGAAGAACACGGCCCGGGTGTCGATGGACTTGGGCAGGCGTTTGTGCGGCTTCAGCTTCACCGCCAGGGCCACGCGCTGATAGGTATCGACGGGAATCTCGACCGTTTTCCAGAACCAGACCTTGTGCCGCCGGCTTCGCTTCTTCTTGCACTCGCCGCGAATGAACAGCTCCAGATGCTCGAACACATCGAAGTTGACGTTCATGTTGATGCCCCAGTCGCTGGCTCCGTCCGCGACTGCCGCCTCGACGTCGGCCTTGGTGAGCTTCTTGAAGTTCGCCCGTTCCATGAGCTGGGTGAACTCGTCGAACAGCCGACTCATAAGCTTGTCGCGTTCGTCCTTGCCGGGGTCCTGCAGCAGTTTCGTCTGGGTGTCGGGATCGAAGGGAGCGAAAAGGTCCTTCAAACTTTCGAGCTTCTGAAGGTACTCGAAGTGGAAGACGGAGCTGATGAGGACGCAAAACTGCCGGAAGTCCGGAACGTCGGTCCGAGGCATCTGCTTGTCGCGACAGAGCAACTCGACGAGGTCCGCCTTGCGCAGGGGGATGTAGTGTTCGCGATCCGCGTATTCGGCCATGGCTGTCTCCTGACTCCTGGCTCCTGACTGACTACCACTCGAAATGTTCCAGCCGATCCTCGGGAGAAGTGACCAGTTCGTCGGCCAGACGATCGAGTGCGCCCTGAATCTCGCTCATGCGTTCGGGCCGTTTCAGAGCATTATACGCCAGGCACCGATGGACCAGATCGCACAGTTCTTCCGGCACCTTCGGGTTGTATTCCTGGACGGGCTTGAACAGGCGCTGCCACATCTTCGCGTCGATGGGAAGGCCGCCGTCCTCTTCCGAGATGGTGCTGGGCGGATGTTGGCGGGTGAGCAGACGATACATCGTGGCGCCGAAGTTGTAGATGTCGGTGCGTTCGTTGACCATCTTGTGCTGGTGCGTCTCGGGGGCCATGTATTCCGCCGTTCCCTGGACGCGAGCTTTCGGTTCGCCCTTGATCCACGACAGCCCAAAGTCGATGATCTTCACCTCGCCGGCCTTGCTCAGGATAATGTTGTTCGGCTTGAGATCGGCGTGATAGACGTGGCGGCGGTGCATGTGGACCAGGCCAGCCGCCGCCTGCACGAAGATCTGCACCAGCTGAACCACCTTCACCCGCGGGGGAATCGTGTCGATCGTCTGGCCGTTGACGTATTCCGTCAGCAGATGCACCTTGCGCGTGCGGAACAACCAGTCCTTCACCGTCTCGAAGGCGTGGATCTTGACCAGGTTGACGTGATCGAGCAACTGGCCGACGCGGTACTCGTGTTCGGCCTGGTCGAAGAATTTCTGGTCCTCGGGTCCGTCGATCGGCACCACCTTCAGGGCGTAGTGCGCGGAATCTTCCGCCCTGCGGATGTGTAGGATGGTACTGTGGGCGCCGGTTCCGAGGGGGCCGACGACCTGGAACTTGCCAATGCGCATGCCTTCCACCATGATGCCTGCTCGACTTGCTGGGGTCAGGGGATCCTAAGCGAAATTATGATACCAGAGGAAAGGCCGAGGCGAAACCTTCTTGCCGCTTGCGGCTTAGCGGGTGCAGCCGCTGGGCCTCGAACGGCTGCACCCGCTAAGCCGCAAGCGGCAAACAGAGCAGTGCTGGGGAGACCGGGATGTCGAGCAGCGATCTGGAATCCCTGACGCAGGACTATGGCCGCGTGATCTTCGCGCGCCTGGACCGCTCCGGACCGTTCCTGTTCTCGCCGCGCTGGTGGGACGATCGCCTCATGGAATGGACCATGAGCCAGACAGACGTCAAGGTCCAACTCTTTCGTTTCGTCGATGTCCTGCCTCTGCTGAAGACGCCTGCCTCCATCGTCCGCCATCTGCGCGAGTATTTCGCCGAGGCCGGCGCTGGCGTCCCCGGCTGGATTCACTTCCTTCTCAAACTGCTGCCCAGCCGCGGCCTGCTCGGCCGGCTGCTGGCGCGCACCGCCTACGCTTCCGCGCGCCGCCTGGCACGCCGCTTCATCGCCGGCTCCAACCTCGACGAGGTGGTGCGGGCCGTCGCCGATCTGCGCCGGCGTTCGCTGGCCTTCACTGTCGATCTCCTGGGCGAGGCAACCATCACGGAAACCGAAGCGGCAGCGTCCCAGAAGGACTATCTCGAACTGCTCCAGGGACTCGCCCGAGAGGTCAACGCCTGGCCGGAAGTGCCGCTTATCGACTGCGACGCGGACGGCCCGCTGCCGCGCGTCAACGTGTCGGTGAAGCTGTCCTCGCTCTACAGCCAGCTCGATCCCATCGACCCGGATGGCTCGAGCCAAGCCGTCCGCCAGCGACTTCGGCCCATCCTGCGCGAGGCACGCCGGCTCGGAGCTTTCGTCAATTTCGACATGGAGTCCTATGCGCACAAGGCCCTGACGATTCGCATCGTGCGCGACATTCTCGACGAGGACGAGTTCCGCGATTGGCCCGACACCGGCCTGGCCCTGCAAGCGTATCTGCGCGACTGCGAAGAGGACGTGCGCCAATTGGCCTCATGGGCCGAGAAACGCGGCACTCCTATCTGGGTACGGCTGGTCAAGGGCGCTTACTGGGACTACGAGACGACGATGGCGGCGAGCGAGGGCTGGCCGGTGCCTGTCTGGACCGCCAAGGCGGAGACCGACGCCAATTACGAGCGCTGCACCCGGCTGCTGATGGAGAACCATCACCTGCTGCGTCCGGCCCTGGCCAGCCATAACGTCCGCAGCCTGGCGCACGCGCTGGCTCTCGCTCAGCATCTGAACCTGCCGCCGGGGCGATGCGAGATCCAGATGCTGTACGGCATGGC
>JBBSDR010001100.1:0-3428 GCA_038240465.1 Gemmatales bacterium | reverse complement strand
CGCGTCGCGGCTAACCAATCACTCCTATCACTTCACGCCCTTCCGCAGCCATTCCAGAGCGAGTTGTCGCTGCGTATCGTTCGCCGGATCGTCCAGAGGCAGGACCTTGTCGTCCGTTCCGGGCCGCAGCGTCTGCCGCTCCCACTGCTTTTTCAGTTCGCGCGACATCTCCGGCGACAGGCGATACTCCAACTCCGGGCTGGGCCTGATCCCCCAGTCGTCGCGCGGGCCACTCTCGGGACGGCGGCGCAGGTCCTTGCCGCTGGGCCGGAGGAACTCACCGCTGGTCAGCTTCACATTCGCTCCCGGAACATCGACGTACAGCGCCGTCTGCACACTAGCCTTGCCCAGGCTCCGCTGTCCCGCGATCCTGGCCCGGCCATGATCCTGAAGTGAGGCCGCGATCAACTCGGAGCCTCCCGCCGTCTGTTCGTTGACCAGCACAATCAGCGGCACCTTGCGGAAGCGCTTCGTCTGAGTGTTGAAATATTTCACCTCCTCGCGGTCCCGGCTCTTCACCGAGGCGATGACGCAGTCCCCCAGGAACAACCCGGCAATACCGATGGCCTCATCGAGGAACCCGCCCGGCGACCAGCGCAGATCGAGGATCAGCCCCGTGAGTTTCTCGTCCTCCAGCCGGGTCAGCACGTCGGCCAGGTCCGAAGCGGTGCCGCGATTGAGCATGCCAAGGCGAACGTGGGCGATACGGTTCTTGCGGTCGGCGAGAAACTCCCAGCTATTGTCCCCATGGCGCATGACGCCGAAGACCGGCTCCGGCCGATCGGTCTGGAAATCGAGCTTGAGCGTCCACGGCTTCACTCCTGGGCGAGCCAGGCGCAGGCTGACCGGCACGGGAAACGGCGGCGGCAGGGCATCGATCTCGTCGGCATTGAAGGACACCCGCGTCAGCACGGAAGGCTTGCCCTTGATAAGCCCGGCCGCCTGGGCCGTGGTCAGGCCCTTGAGTCGCTGGCCGGCCAGATGCGTGATCTCATCGCCGGGACGGATGCCGGCTCGCTGGGCCGGCGTACCGGGCAGGACGCGCAGAACGCGCTGCGGACCAACGCCGACGTTGTCCGCGAGTTCCAGGCCGAGTCCGGCCGGCTGATCGCCCCAGGGCTGCACCCGGCGGTCGCTCTCGAGGACGACGTCGGAGTGCGGATCGAGACTGTGCAGCATGCTCCGGCAACTGGCGAGAAAGGCGCCGTGGCCCTCCAGGGCTTCACTCGAGCCGGCCGCCATGCGAACCTGGATCAGGAATTCGACAAGGTCATTCTCGTTGGCCTGTTTCTTGAGATCGGCCCGGATACGGGAGGGGACGGGTTGCCGCGCGGCCTCGAAGAGTCCCTCAATGGCGGCCTGGAGCAAGTCCGGGCGCTCGACGGGACGGAGGTAACCCGCCGAAACCTGGGCGGCGAGGCTGAGCAGTTGCTGGGCGTAGGTGAGGGCCTCGGCCTGGCGTTGCTTTTCAGCACCGCCACTGAGCGGCGGTGCGGCCGCTGGCACAGGGGCCGCCGCCAGCGGAGCGCACAAGGCGATGATTCCGGCGAGAGCCAGAGCGATTCGCATGGGAGTCCTTTCCCGAAGGGCGATTGGAGGCGAGACGTTCCCTGTCGCGCCGGTTCGAGCGGCCCTATTCTAAGACGGAGACGAGAATCGCCCAAGATCAACTGAAGGACTGCTCATGGCCGTGCGAATCCTGCTTCTGCGACACGCCGAAACAACCCATCCTCACGTCTTCAACGGCGCCGAAGCCGACGTCCCGCTCAGCCCGCGCGGCCAACGTCAGGCCCGAGCCATCGCGCCGGTGCTGGCTGCCTTCGCTCCCGCCGCCGTCATCTCCTCCGGGATGATCCGCGCCATCCAGACCGCCACGCCGATTGCCGGGGCCTGCGCTGTGCCGCTGCGCATCGAGCCGGACCTGCACGAACGCCGGGTGGGGGCGCTGTGTGGCAAGACACACGCCGAAGCGGAAGTCGTTTGGCGAGAGACACTGCGGCGGTGGCAATTGGGCGAGACGGATTACGCGCCGCCGGACGCCGAGTCGTTCCTTGCCGTCCAGCGCCGCGTCGTGCCGGTCGTGCTGCGCCTGGCCGACGAGTACGACGGCCAAACCATCGCCGTCATCGCTCATGGCCACGTCTGCCGGGTGTTGCTGCTGTCGATTCTGCCAGAAAAATCGCACGCGACCTGGGAGGACCTGGGAGCGATCCGCAACCTGGGCATCACCGAACTGGTGGGGACGCGCGAAGCCTGGCAAATGCCGCGCTTCAACGAAGTGCCTGCCGTGGTAGAGGCGGCAAGCGACGCCGACTGAGCAGGGGTCAAGCCCTTCTCCATCCTCGCCCGGCGGGCCTCTCCACGCCATCCGCAGATCCTCTCCCGGCCCTCACGGCAGAGTCTTTTCTCCCCCTTTGACACGCCGTAATCGCTGATTTCACAGAGACTTCCGATGAAGAGGCGTGCGCATAGCTGCCGATACTTTTTTCTAGACTCCCGTCCGCCGCGGTCGAACAGCCGTCCGGGGACGAGCGGGAGTGAACCTGGGCCGGCATCCCACCTGAGCCATGGCCGGGCAACCCAGCCACTGATCCCTACCCCCCGGGATTCCGAGGAGACCTCCCTCATGATCGGCGAGGAAGTAATGGTTCCCAGTACCGAGGCAGACCAGTTACGCGCCCAACTCCTGCAAGCCCAACGGCTCAGCAGCGTCGGCGCCCTGGCCTCGAGTGTGGCTCACGAATTCAACAACATCCTCACCACGATCATCAACTACGCCAAGCTCGCTCTGCGTCCCCGGGCCGGCGATCCCGACCGGGTGCAAGCGCTGGAGAAGATCCTCAAGAGCGGCCAGCGCGCCGCGCAGATCATCAACAGCATGCTCGGCTTCGCACGCAACACCGCGATCCTGCGCCAGCCGACCGACCTCGTCGCCCTGATCGAAGAACTGATGCTGCTGGTCGATAAGGACATGAGCAAGCATCAGATCCAGATCGAGAAGCGCTACCAGGGCCGGCCTCATGCCCCGGTCATTCCGGCCCAGATCGAGCAGGTGGTCCTGAACCTGATGCTGAACGCTCGCCAGGCGATGCCCAATGGCGGACGGCTGAAGCTCGAGGTGAGGCACAACACACGCACGAACATGGCCGAGATTCGCGTGACCGACAGCGGTTGCGGCATCTCGCCGGAAAGGCTGCGGCAGATCTTCGAGCCGTTCTACACGACAAAGCAGCCCGATGAGCAAGGACACGGCGGCACCGGCCTGGGATTGAGCGTCTGCCGGCAAATCATCGAGCAGCACAACGGGCGCATTCGCGTCGAGAGCCTGGTGGGCAAGGGATCGACGTTTACCGTCAAGCTGCCGTGTGAGTTGGAAGAAGTGAAGGAGTAAGGCGACCGGCAAGAGGTGAACTACCCGGTGGGACAGG
>JBBSDR010001099.1:0-3432 GCA_038240465.1 Gemmatales bacterium | reverse complement strand
TCCCTCAAGTGTGACGATCCGGAGTTTGCAGCAAGGTTCCAGTGTGTCACCCCAAGGAGGACGGTATGCGAGCGTTACTGTTTGGTCTGATCGCCGTGGCGATTTGTGGCTTCGTGGCGGCTCCCGACCGCTGTCGGGCCGACGAGGAGGAGAAAGTACCCCTCGACAAGCTGCCGAAAGCCGTTACCGAGGCAGTCAAGGAAAAGTTCCCCAAGGCCGAGCTGGTAAGCGCCGAGAAGGAGAAGGAGGACGGCAAGACGGTGTACGAGGTCAATATCAAGAATGAGGGGGCGACCATCGAGGTGATCGTCACGCCGGAAGGGAAGATCCTCGTCGTCGAGAAGGAGATCACCGTCAAGGACCTGCCGAAGCCTGTCGCCGAGGCGCTCGAATCGAAGTATCCCAAGGCGACCATCAAGAAGGTGGAAGAGATCAGCAAGGAAGACAAGGTAACCGCCTACGAGGTACTGCTCGTCACCGACAAGAAGAAGACCCTCGAAGTCCAGTTCAGCCCGGAGGGCAAGGTGATCGAGGAAGAGAAAAAGGACAAGGAAGAGGACAAGGACAAGAAGGATAAGAACGACAAGAAAGACAAGAACGAACAGAAGGACAAGCAGAAAGACAAGAACGATCAAAAGGACAAGTGACGAGCGAGTGGACACGGTCTTGCGTGCCGCTGCCTGGACACGATCGTCCCGACAGCGGTATTCTGTTTCTTGAGGGCGCTGTGAGGACAACGAGTCCTCGATCCATTCGCGATCTTCGGAGTGACCGGCACGCATGGGCATCCGCATTCTGGTCGTCGAGGATGAGGCCGAGATCGCTGATTTCCTCACGCGCGGCCTGCGCGAAGAGGGCTACACGGTCGAGCATTCCGCCGATGGCATCGACGCCTCGCACCGCCTCCAGTCGGAATCGTGGGACGTGGTGTTACTGGACTGGTGGCTGCCTGGTCAGGATGGTCTGACGGTCCTGCGCCGCTTCCGGCACGCTGGCGGCACCACCTCAGTGCTGATCCTGACTGCCCGCGACGCCGTCTCCGACCGAGTGCAGGGGCTGGACGCCGGGGCCGACGACTATCTCTGCAAGCCATTCGCCTTCGAGGAACTGCTGGCCCGCGTCCGCTCCCTCGCTCGACGCCACGACCGCCAGCCCGACACCGTCCTTGTTCGCGGAGATGTCCGCATTGACCTGGCGACCCATCGGGCGGAGCGAGCCGACCATCGCCTCGACCTGACCGCCAAGGAAAATGGCTTGCTGATCTTCTTCCTGCGACACCCCGGCGAGGTGCTGAGCCGGACGCGCATCTACGAGCAGGTCTGGGAGGATCGCTACGACGGCCTGTCCAACACGCTCGAAGTCCACGTCATGGAACTGCGGCGGAAACTGGAAGCCCACGGCCCACGACTGATCCACACACTGCGGAACCGGGGCTACCTGTTCAGCGACGCGCCGGAGTAACAGCATGACGCTCACCAATCGCCTCTCACTGTTCTTCCTGGCTTCTCTGGCTCTCGTGCTGGCTGGCTTCTCGATTGCCCTTTACTGCCTGGCCAGCGTCCATCTGTACCGTCTGTCCGAGGAGCGTCTCGTTTCGGCGCTGAATACCCTCACCGCTGCGGTCGAGGTCAAGCCCGACGGCGTGGAGTGGGAGCCGGAAGAACGGAAGCTGGCCTTTGGCTCCGGTATCTCTGGCGATCAGGTGATCTGGTTGGTGCATGACGATCAGGGCAGGGTCGTGGATCGGTCCCCGCAGTTGGTTACCGAGGACTTCCTGTCCGAAACTCCGCAATCACGAGATTTTGACCAGGGAGGCACGACACGGTTTGACAGCATGGGTGATCGCTGGAGCTTCCGGCAACGCTGGCTCAGGGCAAAGAAACTGGAGGCCGCTCCAGAGGTAGTCGGCCAGTCGCCTCAGAAACTCGACGCGCAGAAGCATCAAGCATTATCCCTTACCGTCGGTGTGCCGCTCGAACCCGTGCGAGCCGCGCTTGGGTCGCTGGGGGGAGTGCTGGCTGGGTTGTCCCTGGTCACCTGGCTCATCGCCCTGTTCGCGGGGCGAGCCGTTTGCCGGCGTGCCTTGCGTCCCGTTCGCGGCATGGCCGGCACCGCCCGCGACATGGATGCCACAGACCTCGGACAACGATTGCCGGCGGTTGAGAGCGGCGACGAACTCGCGGACCTCGGTCAGGCGTTCAACAGCTTGCTGGATCGGCTGGAGGAGTCGTTCGAGCGGCAACGGCGGTTCACGGGCGATGCGTCCCACCAGTTGCGCACTCCCCTGGCAGCCATCCTCGGTCAGGCAGAGGTCGCCTTGCGCCGCGATCGAGGCGTCATGGAGTATCAGGAAGTCCTGACCCGGATTCACACGCAAGCAGGTCATCTGGGGCGGATCGTTGAAGCACTTTTGTTCCTGGCCCGCGCCGACGCCGAAGCTCTCCTACCCGAGCGTGAATGGATCGACCTGGCGCGATGGCTCCCGGAGAGCCTTGGGGGCTGGTCTGAACATGGGCGCGCCGTAGACATCCATTTTGAACGAGAGGGTGAAGCTGCCTGCGTCGTCGAGGTTCAGCCGGCCATGCTCGGCGAGTTGCTGAACATCCTGATCGACAACGCCTGCAAGCACAGCCCGCCGGGAACGCCGATCACCGTTCGGCTCCGTCGAGATGGCTCCGAGGTCTGCGTGGAGGTGGAGGACCGGGGAAATGGTATCACGGAAGAAGACCTTCCCCATCTCTTCACCCCGTTCTTCCGCTCGCCGGAAAGTCGCCGTCGTGGGATTGAAGGTCTGGGCTTGGGGCTGTCAATTGCAAAGCGTCTTGCTGGCACTTTCGGGGGAACACTGCTCGTGACGAGCAAAGCTGGTCAAGGGAGTTGCTTTGCATTGCGTCTGCCCAGCGGCTCCGCAGCGGAAGACGAAGTCGCCCCCTCTCACACCGTCCTGGCGTGAGTTCAAGGGGTCGGGCTGATGGAATAGGTGGCATGACAGAACAACGCTTGCCCAAGAGTCTGAGCCGCCGGCTGTGGCCGCGTTTCCCTCCTCGGGAAGGTGTAGGCGGAAGCTGACACCAAGGATCATTCGGAATCGGCCCTGATCTGACTGTCGCGCTGATGGACATCTCCGACACGGGTGCTGGCCTGGTCCTCCTGGCTCCTTTGATGCTGGGGGAGGTCGTGGTGGGAAGCCTGCACAGCCTGGAATGGGTCGAAGCGATTAGCCGATGGGTGTGGTCATCTGGGTGGCGGCAGCCGAGGGTGAGTGATGCAGGGTCGGCAACTTGTTTTCGCAAGCGGCTGGGACCGGAGGCTCTTCGCGATCTGTGTTGCCTTCCTGAGTTGTCAGCAATGACCACGATGAGCCGGTTATCCGCCGCCGGCAGCATCTCCCTGTTCGGCATCCATCGCCCGCAACATCCGGCCAGACCACAC
>JBBSDR010001098.1:0-3433 GCA_038240465.1 Gemmatales bacterium | reverse complement strand
GAAGAAGTGCTGGTGATTGGGCGCGTACAGTTGCGGCGCGATGAGGACGCCATACTTCGCCTTCTCGCCCGGCTGCAAGGCGCCGAGCGACAGGATGCCCGACAGCTTCACCTCGAGCTGAACGTTGCCGTCCTGGTACAGATACCAGAAGAAACCATACTCGTAGTTCTCGACGGTCGAGACGGACGAGATGACCAGCCGGCGCGAGCGGCGCACTTCCGGCGCGTCCGGCAGACGGCGGTCCGTGTGCTTCCACGAGATGCCGTAATCCTCCTCGTGCATGCAGATGGCATTCTTGATCGTCAACGGCTCGCCCCGGCTGCTGACGAGATGGGCGTCGAAATACTTGATGAGTCCGAGACAGTCGCAGCCGAGTTCGAGGCTGTTTGCGCAGGCGCCCATGCCGTATTCGCCGACGTCGAAGGCGTTCTTGCGCCGCTGCGTCGGCGCGGGATCGCCGTAGGGGACGACCATCTCGGTGAGCGAGGCACGGTAGAGGATAGAGCGATCCTTGCCATGATCGTTGTAGCACAGGTTGTGCAGCGTCAGTCCTTCGCGGGCGTTGAAGCCGATGACGAAGTTCCAGTTCTGCCAGCGGACGCTGTTGCCATCGACGCTGAAGCTCGGCCCTTCCGGCTGCGTGATGTCGAGCGGCTTGATGTCCTTGCGGAAGTCCTTGACGCGATCGGCCGCGTAGTTGCACTCGCCCGGAGGCAGCGGCCACTGGCCGTACTCCTCGACGCGGATCACCTCCATCGTGTTCAGATCGACGACCGGCCGGATGCCCTCGATGGGACGATGGTAGCCGTTGTCCGTGGCGTCCTTGCGCAGGAAGCAGAGCGGCCGGGCCAGGCGGCGCGTGCGGTCTTCCTCGGAGCCGTAGTTGCCCGCGCTCCAGATATCGACCATGACGAGCGAGGTGTCGTCGATGCCGTGATGCTTCTTGAGGGCGGCCTTGAAGGCGGGACTTCGCAGCACGGCCTGTTCGCACTCGATCTGCTCGTCGATGGTCATCGTCGGCTGGACGCCGGTGAGGGAGCGGAACGACAGCAGTTCGGATTTCGTGAGCGAGAGGGTCGCCTCGTGCGCCGTGTTGGTGCCGTTGTCGAACAGGACGACGAAGGCTTCGCGCGGAGGAGTCTCCCTGGCGGCGTGGACGAGTTCTTTCTTCGGCTCCTTGAGACTGACGGAGACAAAGCGGGTCGTCGGCGTGACCTTGTTGTGTTTCCGGAGCAGCCCCACGGCGAGCTGCACCTCTTCGGCGCTGAGGGGTTCGAGTGGATGGCGCATGGTGGAACTCGTGAGTAAGTGGATCGCGGAAGGACGCCGCCGTCATTTTAGTGACGGGTCGATGCTACGACAGAAACGGGGAGGTTGTCGAGAAAAACCTTCCTCTTTCTCCTTCGCCTCGCTTCGAGGGATAGGAGGTGAAAGGAAGCGCGCGAGTCGCAAAGCGAGGCCCCCTCTTCTGCTGCTTCTGGGCGCAGGGGGCAGGAGTTGTTATCATGGTCTGGAAGGAGGAACTGAATTATGCGCATGCGCGTGAGCGTGACTTCGTCGAATGACCGAAAAGCCGACCTCAAAATTGCTTCCGCAGCCAGGGATCAGTTATCCGCCCGGACTCCTATCTGGGAGACCCCCGATCAACCCCTGCGGGGGATCCATCGTGATGGCGACAAGCGGTTTTACTTTGAGTTCGCCACCGACGATCCTCAAACCGTTCGACAAGCAATCGCCGCTCTTCCCTTCGCGGCACGACTCGAAATTCAAGAGGATCCGCCTATCCCGGGGGAAGGATGTCAGAATTGCGGCAACGTCGCCGGCCCCATCCTGCCAAGTGTTTGTCCAAACTGCAATTTCCGCGACATTTCCCCGTGTCCGAACCCGGATTGTCCCCGGCACGAAATCCCCAGGCGAGAGTATACTCAAATCGGAGCTGGACTGTTCCTCTGCCCGGCGTGCGGTACCAAAGTCCATCTCCGCTTCAATGAACCCATGTTCCTCTCGGACGGGACATTCAGCCCCCCCCTGATCATTGTCGATGTCGCAGAACAGGTGAGGCTCCATGAAGTTCGATGACGAGGGGCGGGTTGTTTGGACGCCGAAGGAACTCTTCGCGCTGGCGATTAATGACTCCCGCCGCCTGATTGGCGGGTTTCTGATGGCTGGTCATACGCCTTCTGTGTTCCCAAGCCACGAAAAGTATTACTCGTTTCTGGAAGCCCTTGCCGAGCGAACAGGCGTCCACTCCCGCAGCCTCTACCTCCGTGGAAGTTGTCAAATCGGATTCAGTATCGCGCCCCGAGTGGATAAGGTGTGGCTAGCGCCACGGGAGAAGAGCGACCTGGATTTGGTCATCATCGACCCAAATTACTTTCGTCGCATTGAGAAAGAGATTTTGCACTGGGAGGCTCGCAACCCAGAGCCTACCCTCGAAGATCGCCACGCCAAGCACCTCACACGAAGAAGAGAGGACCGCTTATACAACTGCTGCTGGGACGAAGTTTTTCCTCCCCCTGTAGGATGCCATCACAGGGATTCCATGCGAATTGTGGCTGACATGCAGCATTGCGGGCGATGGCGAAAGCTGGGTGCGTTCATCTACCCAGACTGGTTCTCGGCTAAACGACGATATGAGCGTGACATCCGCCTCCTCGTTGAAGGAGTGAAGGACGGGATCCTTGAAGAGCCCGGTGATACTCCAGCGGCTTTAAAACAGCCGCCCCATAAAGCAATAGAAGCAACTTCAGCAATACCTCCGCCAAACGTTTCGGCGGCCACTCCACCCCCTCGGAAGTTTGCAGAGGGTCTATTTGACGACGATTAGTTTCGCGTCAATGCGGTGGGCGCAGGTGAGGACCTCACTCTCCGGCCGCTTCTCCTTGCGAGGCCGCCGGTCGCAACTTACAATGAGCGCTCTTGAACCCTCGCAGGTCAGGAATCACCCTGTGAACTCGGCTTCCAACGATCCGCCGCTGGACGAACACGGGACCTTGTCGCCATCGATGGCCCAGGGAGCGCGGGAGGTCTGCGATCAATTCGAGGCCGCGTGGAACTCGGGAAACAGGCCGCGCATTGAGGACTACCTCGGCGAGACCCTCAGCCCCGCCCACTCGATTCATCTGCTGCGCGAACTGATCGTGCTGGAGGTGACCTATCGCCAGGCACTGGGGGAGCAGCCGCGGCCGGAAGACTATCTCGGCCGCTTTCCAGCCCTGGAAGCCGCCTGGCTCGACGGCGTCCTGGTCCTTCGGCCGACCCTGGGTACGCGCTCGATGCGGCTTTCCTCTCCCGTTCCTCGAGTTCCCGTTCAGTTCGAGGCCCACAGCATTCGCTGTCCGCACTGCCGAAATCCGATCCGGCTGATCGACGATCGTCCCAACGAGGTGCTTTGTCCGAGTTGCGGCAGCAGTTTCCACGTCCGCGATGCCCG
>JBBSDR010001097.1:0-3433 GCA_038240465.1 Gemmatales bacterium | reverse complement strand
GGGCCGGCTTCAGCACGTTCGAGGCGTCGATGGCCCCTTCCGCTCCGCCCGCGCCGACGAGCGTGTGCAACTCGTCGATGAACAGAATGGTGTTGCGGGCGCGACGCACCTCATTCATGACGGCCTTGATGCGTTCCTCGAACTGGCCGCGATACTTCGTTCCGGCGACCATCATGGCCAGGTCGAGGACGACGATGCGGCGGTCGCGCAGCAGTTCCGGGACGTCGCCGGAGACGATCATCTGCGCCAGTCCTTCGACGATGGCGGTCTTGCCGACGCCGGCCTCGCCGAGGAGGACGGGATTGTTCTTGGTGCGTCGGGACAGCACCTGAATGACACGCTCGATCTCGTTGGCCCGGCCGATGACCGGATCGAGTTTGCCCTGCCGCGCCAGTTCCGTCAGGTCTCGTCCAAACGAGTCCAACGCCGGCGTCTTCGACTTGCCGCGCGACGTCTGCTTCTCGGAACCGCCTTCGGGAGCGTTGCCGGGACCGCCTTCGTCGGTTTCCATGTTGTGTCCCAGCAGGTTGAGGACCTCTTCTCGAACGTCTTCCAGACGCAGCCCGAGGTTCATCAGGACCTGGGCGGCGACGCCCTCCTGTTCGCGCAGCAAGCCGAGCAGCAGGTGTTCCGTGCCGACGTAATTGTGATTGAGGTTGCGGGCTTCCTCGATCGAATACTCGATGACCTTCTTGGCCCGCGGCGTCTGCGGCAGCTTGCCGGGAGTACCGACCTCGGGGCTGGACTGAACGAGTTTTTCGACCTCGAGACGGATCTTGCGGAGATCGACGTCGAGGTTTTTGAGGACGTTGGCGGCAACCCCGGAGCCTTCCTTGACGAGTCCGAGGAGGATGTGTTCCGTGCCGATGTACTCGTGGTTGAGCCGCTGCGCCTCCTGATTGGCCAGTTGCATCACCTTGCGAGCACGATCGGTGAATCGTTCATACATTCCTGCCATCTCCGACTTTCCCCTTCCGCACCGGGGCGATACCAGAAGGCCAGGGTGCATCTCGGGAGAGACACAGTTTCACTAAAGCTGTCTTACAAAGCGGGCTGCAATCCTTCCACGCTCGACCCGCGAAACGGGGCCTCCCCATGCTGGAGAGACAGGAAGCGAGCGGCAGGAACCCAGCAACAGCGCGGACGGTCCTCGTCCCCCTGCCTTCGTGGCAAGGCCATTCACACAGAAAAAGAGGGGAGAGGAGGGAGTGTGTGAACGCGAAACTAACTGGTTCCAAATGTCTGTAATGATTCTAGTCTTGCTCGGGTGGCGAATCAAGGGAAGCGAGGGTTGGCAAATTTGTGAATTTGTGAATTTGTGAATTTGAATAGGAAGCAGACTCGACGTCGCTGCTCGTGGTGCGAGGCCCTCTTTCAAATTCACAAATTCACAAATTCACAAATTCACAAATCCCCATTGAGCAATCGAAGCGACGAGAAGTGATCCAGCGTCTCAAACGGCTGCGAGCGGTCCTCGATCTTCTCGCCGAGTTGCTGGATCTGGGCTGTGGCGAGCAGGCCCAACTTCTTGCGGGCGCCGAGGACGAGGTAGGCGATTTTCTCCGGATCGAGCTGCATCAGCCGGCAGCAGGTCGCATCGACGGCCACCAGGTCGCAGCCCATCACCAGAACGCCCATATGTCGCGGCGTGCCATTGAGCGGCCCATCGCCTTCCATGCCGACGATGCCATCGACAATGGCCAGGTCCGGCGTCCGCGTCAGGGCGATATCGACGATGCTGTTGTCGATGCCGCGCCAGTGCAGTTCGTTCTTGGGCCAGCCGTAACAGATGCCGGGCAGCGTGCCGAAGAGGTTCTTCAGCGACAGCGTCGCGACGGCCCAGTGATGCGTCTTCAACCGGGGCAGCGAGATGACCACGTCGGCGGCCGCGATGGTCCGCGCCAGATAAAGATGTGGCAGTTTCGTCAGCCGGCCCAGGTTCGTTCGCTTGATCGGCTCGTCGTGGTTCAAGTCGATAAAGGGGACCTTGTAGTGCCGCAGCACATCGCCCAGGCCGCTGGCGCTGACGAGATACTCCACGTTGCGGCAGTGTCCCGGTCCCTCGGCGACGATGACCTCGGCCGCTTGCTCGCGCTGGCATAGCTCGATGACAGCTGCGACGACGCGCGGATCGGTGTTGATCACCCGGTCGCGATGATACTCGACCAGGTTCGGCTTCAGGACGACGCGCCGTCCCTTGAGCGGCACTCGGGCGCGGAACGACTCGTATTGCCGGCGAACGACGTCGGCGAGATCGGCGTTGTAATCGCTGACGGGCGCGACGTGGACGCCGGCTTGCGGCTCCGGCTGGCGCAATACCTCAATCGCCTTGACCTTGAAGCCGAGGAAGACATTGCCGATTCGCTCGCCGAGCGATGGCCCGGTCCGCAATGTCGCGACCGGAAGTGAACTCGCTGCAGAGCCGTCCTGCGCTTTGAGGACGAAAGGGCAATTCGTTCCGGCAGCGAGTGCGAGCGCGCTGAGCGCTTCGCGCAGAGGCGCGGGCTGCAAGTAAGATGTGGTCGGACGAACCTCATGAGCGGCGAGGATGCGCTCGTCGAGGCTGTCCAGGTTTGCGGGTATGCCGGCGAGATGGGCATAGGGCGTCAGGGCCAGACGCGCCCAGGAGAGTTGTTCGAGGTCGTCGCCGAGGACGTCTTCGCGCTGGAGCCAGCGGATCGAGGCAGCGACGCGCGGCTCGGACTCATGGCCCTGGAGGGCGAGGAGCATCAGCGCGGTCGGTCCCGGCACCGCTTCGAGCGGCTTGCCCAGAATGTGTCGGTTGCCATAGTTGATGCCGCCCTCGTCGAACGTGCGATCGAGCAGCAGGCGCTGGCCTTCCCTGACGCGCTCGTGATCGCCGTGGCCGGCGCGGCGCAGGGCGAGACATGCCCATGCCGTCGGCTCGACCCAGGAGAAGTTGCCGTCCGCCCAGGGCCAGCCGACGATCGACAGATCGATGTCGTGAATCTCGTCATCGTCCTCATCGATTTTCGGCAGCCGGCCGCGCAGTTGCACCAGGGCAGCCGCTGCCTTCGTGCGCGCGTCCTTTGGCCCATCCAGGACACTCTCGACGAACAGGACCAGGGCTGTTGGCCAAACGGCCTCGTCGCGGCCGCGCATCAATCGATAGGTGCCATCGCTCGCGGCGGAGTTGGCCAGGACGGCACGGGCCTTGTCGAAGACGTCGCGATGAGCGTCCGGTTGAAGCGACAGGGCGAGCAGACCGAGACAGGTCGGTTCGAGGTGCGCGGGCTGGCCTGGCGCATAGCCCCAGCCGCCATCGGCGTGAGCCAGCGAGGCGAGGCGATCCAGGTAAGGACGAATGTCGCGCATCACGAACGTCTCCTCTTTCCAATCGGGGGCGAGCGGCACGGCGTAAGCGTGCCGGTGCAGCGGACTTTCCAATCGGGGGCGAGCGGCACGGCGTAAG
>JBBSDR010001096.1:0-3433 GCA_038240465.1 Gemmatales bacterium | reverse complement strand
TATTCCGTCCTCGGACCTCAGCGGCGGATCGGAATGATGAGCCAGCCGGTCGTTGAGTAGAGGATGATGTTGCCGACGCCGAAGATCAGCAGGAAGATGAGCCAGCCGACCATCTGATTGTGTCCGCCATCGCCGCCGCCGTCGCCCTCCTGCATCTCGCGGGCGCGCCGTTGAGCGAAGCCCTCTCCCTGGTTGGCGAAATTGAACGGATCGTTCTTCTTGTCGCCCGGCCCCGAGGGGACAGAAGGCGGGGGGACCTCCATGCGCTGACTGCAACTGGGGCATTTGACTGCCTTGCCAGCGTAGGAGTCATCGACCTGGTAGGAGTAGTTGCAGTGGGGACAATCGCAGTTGATCATGGCACGGTCAACCCGGGGCTGTTGCTGGGGAAGAGGGATCGATTTCAGGGCAATTATTGACGCGAGTTCGACAGCGAACAAGACAAATCCGGAAGAAATAGAGCCTCGTCGGCAGTTTCGCGACCGCCTCTCGTTCCTTCCGGGTTCGAGCGGACCAGCGACACGATGATGCAGCCCGTCTCCCGTCCATGAAAGCCATCGACGGAATCGTGAGCGGAGACCCCAGACGCAGATCGACGCTGTGTGTGTTGTAGGGACATTCCTGGCCCATCGTCGGCAGGCGCGGCCACGGCTCGGGATCGATGATGAGGCGCTTTTCGTCGATCGCCTTGTGGATTCCACGATTGCAGAGGATCATTTGGGGCTTCCCTGTCCCTTTGGGGTGGATTTGTTGAGCGTTGAAAGCGGTTGTTCGAGTTGACTGGCCTTTACCGTCACGAAGGGGCCATTCTGGAAGGTCGAGCGCGGAAGACGAACAAGCGCGAGATCGCCTTGGTGTTCGAGAACATCGACCCTTACGAATCCCTCAACCGTCTTCTCTTTCGTCGGCTTTTTGGCAGACTTGACTGTATCGGCGGTAGCGAACAGCGAGAATGGGCTATCGTTGAACTACACGCCATTAACGCCACATTCTTCGTTGAATTGGCCGATCAAAATTGTGCATCGCAGCCAGTTTTCCATACTCGGCCTGCCTTGCTCTCGGTGGACTTCTGAACAAACTTGTTCGGCCCCTTTTGTCCCCGTTCTGAAAGGGCCAATCCTCCAACCTCTCAATCTCCCTCCGCTTCCTCCCAGACGGTGTGATACGCGCCGGTCCTCTCGAAATGCTCGAACAGCCGCTGGTAGAAGGGATCGTAAGCCAGCGTGGCACTGTCGCCGATGACGATCAGCTTGCGGCGTGCGCGCGTCAGGGCGACATTCGTTCGCCGCACGTCGGCCAGGAAACCGATCGTCCCTTCCGGGTTCGAGCGGACCAGCGACACGACGATACACTCCTTCTCTCGGCCCTGAAAACCATCGACGGAATCGATCTCCAGTCCCTCGATCGGCAGCATCTCGCGAAGCCGGCGAACCTGAGCGGAATAGGGCGCGATGACGCCGATCTGAGCAGGCGTCAGCCCCTGTTCGAGCAGCGCCTTCACCTTGCGCGCGGCCAGGCGAGCCTCGCTCGGATTGAGCCGGCTCTCACCGTCCGGCTCGGGTTCCTCGTCGTACCCCGCCCCAGCCGTGTCGATAACCGTGACGGGGGTCTCTGTCAGTTCGTGACGCTGGATGCCTGGCAGATCGGCGAGCAGGTGCGTTCGGACGCTTTCATCCGCTTGCAGAGTGCCGTCGTAGAACTCGTCCGACGAGAAGGCCACGATCGCCTCGTGCATGCGGTATTGCACGTCGAGGCGGCGCGTGATGGATGGGCCGTGCAGATCGACAAGGCGTTCCAGAAGGCTGACGCCGAAGCCGGCACGCTGGGCATCGACCGAGAGGACGGTCGGCGGCAACTGGCAGTGATCGCCGGCCAGAACGATCCGGCCACAGCGAAGCAGAGGAATCCACGCGGCGGGTTCGGTCGCCTGACACGCCTCGTCGATGACGGCGAGATCGAAGGAACGCTTGCCCAGCATGACCGGATCGAGTCCCGTGAGCGTCGAGCAGACGATATGGGCCTGGTTCAGCACGCGCTCGACGGCATCGGACTCGAGTTTGCGCGCATCGTTCAGCATCGCGCGGGCTTCCTGGCGCAAGTCGCGGCGCATGCCCGCATCGGGTTTGCCGCGCGTCCACTTCGACGCTTGGCGAAAGAGAGAGAAGGCTTCCTTGGCGAGCTTGCGGGCCTGACGCGCGTCGGGATGCGCCTCGACAAGCAGATCGAGAGAGCGAGCGCGCAGTTCCGGCAGCACACGAGCGGGATGGCCCAGGCGGACAGGCAGTTCCCCCACGAGAAGCAGTTTTTCGAGCAGGTTATCGACAGCCAGATTGCTCGGGGCGGTGACGAGGACACGTTCGCCGCGCTGGACGGTCTGACGAATCAACTCGACGACGGTCGTGGTCTTGCCGGTGCCGGGTGGACCGTGAATGACGGCAACGTCGGGACTGTCGAGGCAGAACCGAACCGCCTCGCGCTGCGATTCGTTTAATAGTTCCAGGCGAGCCGCAGGGCGTAAGCCCGCGGGTTCTCCATCCACCGGCACGCTGACACTGGGCAGCTCGCCCTGCACCGGCACGCTGACGCTGGGCAGCTCGCCGAGAAGGATGGCCCGCAGTTCGGCGAGACGATCGTTTTTCGCGGCGCGAGCCTGTTCGAGAGCGGACCGCATCCGGAGCGTCGAGGTCTCGTCGGCCGACAGGTCCAGACGCAACACGTCGCCGTCCAGTTCCGGCGGCTCGTCCAGAGCGACACGCAGATACGTTTGCTCGCGCTCGCAGACGACGCCCCGCTGCCCCTCGCCCGGCGCCGACTGGACCGTCAGCAGCACGGGGCTGCCTACCTGAAGGCGCGTCCAGGGCAAGCGCTCGTTGGGATTGCGCCGCGACAGGGTGACGATGCAACGGCCCCCCAGTCCGGAATACTCATCGCGAAGGACGAGGTTCGCCAGCGCCTGCCCGGTCGCCTCGGCATCGGCCGGAGACCGGCGCTGGACTCGTTCGAGGGCCTGCTGCTGTTCTGCCTCGGACTCGAGAGCGAGAAGATGGAGAAGACGAGAAAAATGATCCCCGTCCGCTTCACGGCCTCCTCCCCGGGTAAGATAAACGCTTACACGACGCGAGTTGAGCGTGGCGCCATCGAGAGCGCGTGCGAGGCGCAGGGCGTGATCGTCCGGCACTTCAACGAGTGCGCCTCGGCCCTGCAGTTCGATGCGGCCCACGCGCTTGCGTTCGAGGCCGCCGGGTGAGACGATGAAGTCGAGAATCTCTCCCTTGCCGACGCGAGAGCGAAGCGGAGTGATGGTCAGGAGGGCCATGAAAAGTCCTCTCGTCCCGGCGAAACTATTCCGCCGGTGTGGTGTTGATTCTAGCAGACTCGCATTTTTCGCAGACGCATGCCTGTGGAGGAGTGACATGAACAAGCTGCTGTGGGG
>JBBSDR010001095.1:0-3435 GCA_038240465.1 Gemmatales bacterium | reverse complement strand
TTGCGGCCCGTAGGCCTGCTGGGTGAGCTGGGGGGGGGGGGGGTGTAGTCACCCCCGGTTTTTGTTCCCCGTGGCTTTCCACCCCCCCGCTCGCCTATCACTTTTTCAACTCCACCGGCAATTGATCGATCTTCGCCGCCAGGATGAAATCGTTCTCCGACAGTCCGCCCAGCGCGTGCGTTGATAGCTCGATGGCCACGTTGCGATAGCCGGTCAGGTGCAGATCGGGATGGTGATCCTCCTCCTCGGCGATCGCGCCGATCCGCTGGAAGAAGTCCAGGGCGACCGCGAAATCCTTGACGCGCCACTCGCGGCGGATGCGTTTGCCGTCATCGCTCAGGCGCCAGAGCGGCACGGCCTTGAGATGTTCCTTCACCTGCGCCGCATCGAGAGGACTCGCGCCGCCCTCACAGGGCGCGCAGTGCTTGTGTGTCAAATCTGCCGGCGTAATACTCATCGCTTGTCTCCTCGTGAACGGGCGTTGGTATTTTATGAACAGATGACGAACTGAAAGAGTCACGATTTTGTGGAAATTTTGCTCTGCGAGGCATAGCAGTTGCAAGAAAACGATGGAGGAAGTGATCAATCGCCACGAGAGGAAGAGGTGCAACCATGGCAACCATCACTCAACCGTCCGGTATTCAGCGCGGCGAGATGCTCCGAGGGGCCTGGTCGAAAATCAAGGACCCCGGTTCCAACATCCTGGGCCATGTCATTGGCTTTTTCAGCGCCTATCCGCCGCTGGCTCAGGGACTCTACTATCTGTTTCTCGGCCTCTGGCCTCTGCTGAGTCTTGCCAGCTATCAGAAGGTCACCGGGGACCAGGGAGACCTGTGGCTGCTCGAGGTAAGCGGCGTTCTCTTGCTGGTGATCGGCAGCACACTCTGTCTGGCCGCCTATCGAAAACAGGGATCGCCGGAGGTCCTCTTCCTGGCGTTCGGCAGCGCCGGCGCTCTGACGGCGATCGATCTCCACTTGATCTACCGCGGCGCTTCCATTTTCTACTTCATCGACGCCGTGCTGCAAGTGGGGCTTGTCATCTTCTGGGCCTACGGCTGGAGGAAAGGGACCCGGACTCCGAGTCAGACGCCCCCGGCTTACTCTATCCCGACCGCGACAAGAGTGGGAAACTGAGAAGAAGGAAGGGCAAGAGGGCGGCCGCCGCCTGGCTTTCGCGCTCTTACCCTCTCCGCGCTCCTGTCCATTCGCAAGTGCCGCCGTGTATTCTGACAGGAGGTCCCATGAGGACCATCCTGGACAGAAACGGGGAGCCACGATGCAACCGACCAGCCTGGCGGAGTTTGGCAGGATCGATCAGACAGGGGATTTGGCGACGTTCGTCCACTTTCTCGATGCCGCCTGCGCCACAGCTTCCTTCCAGCAGTACAAACGGCACCTGATCCAGCTTCTCGACGTCAAGGATGGCCAGCACATTCTTGACGTCGGTTGCGGCACCGGCGACGACGCCCGCGAAATGGCCCGGCTCGCCGCTCCGCAGGGCCGAGTCGTCGGCGTGGACAACAGCCAGGCAATGATCGCCGAAGCACAGAAACGCGCTGCGGGGGCCGGTCTTCCTGTCGAGTTTCGGGTCGTTGATGCGCTCGACTTGCCGTTCGAGGCGGGCAGCTTCGGGGGCTGCTGCGCCGACCGCAGTCTGATGCACGTTCCCGATGCGCGGCGAGTCCTCGCCGAGATGCATCGTGTCGTGAGTCCAGGTGGCCGCGTTGCCGTTTACGAAGTCGATTTCGGCACGGTGACCATTGACACCGAGGAGCGCGTACTTGCCCGCAAGGTGATCGACTGCTGGAGTGACAGTCTCCGCAATCCCTGGCTGGGCCGCCGCATGCCAGCGCTGTTCGAGGAACTGAGCCTGAAGGATGTTTCCGTGACGCCCTATACTCTGATCCTGGCACCGATCCTGGCCAATCCCATCATGGGCGAGGCGACAGCAACCCGTGCTGTAACGCAGGGCAGGATCACTCAGGCCGAGTGCCAGACCTGGCTGCAAAACCTGACCAACTTGCAAGAAGCAGGACGATTCTTCTCGACACTGACCGGCTTCCTCGTCGCTGGCAGCAAATGACAAGGCACGAATCGAAACTCTGAAAGTGGAGGTGTCGTCATGCGTTATCTCCTTTGCGGGACACTGGTGGCATTCCTGACGCTGGCTCCGGCGCCCGCGGACAAGCCAATCGCACCGGTGCCTCTGCCGGCGGGCGTGGCTGATCCGGAGGGCAAGATCGGCTACTTCGCCGGTGCCAAAGGCGTTATCGAGGCAGTCAATCTGGAGAAGGGCGAACTGCTCTGGGACACCAAGGAACAGGCCCGGCCCCTGGTGGCTTTCGACAATTTCCTCGCCGTGCAGGTCAAGGTCGCCGACAAGCCTGACCGCGTGCGCATTGTCGTGCTGGACGTAAAGCAGAAGGGGAAGAAAGTCTTGGAGTCGGACCCGGTCGTCTTTCCCGAATGGGTGTCGGTCGTGATAACGTATGGACAAACGTTTTCCTCCGAGGCAAGCGTACACAAGGGCCAACTGCTGCTGAAGTGGCGGGCCAATGCGTTCTATGCCGGTGGAGCGCCGCCGCCCCCGGAAGTGATCGAGGCCGCGCGCAAGGAAGCGTCCGGCGTGGCGCGAGTCGATCTGCAATCCGGCAAGGTGACGATGGCTGCGCTAGACAAGACGCCAGCCAAACCCGAGGAGTTGCCGGTGGAGTTGAAGAAGGTCGCTTCGCAGCAATACTGGACCGGGTCGGACTGGAATACGACGCCGTTCGTCATCGGCAACACAGTCACCGCGCTGGCCGTGCAAAACCTCGGCGGCGCCGCGGAGATGTCGCTCAAGCGCTGGGATCGGACGACTGGCAAGCCGCTGGATTCGGCGACGATGCTCAAGGGCAAGGAACTCTGGCCGCAGGTTTCAGCCGACGGCAAGTATGTGTTCGTCCATCAGGGACTGGTCAAGGAGCAACTGCCGCCGGGCGATTATGCCTGGTGGGTGTTCTCGCTGGAGACGGGCAAGCAGGTTGCCAAGCTGCCATATGAGGGATCGCTGGTGGACGC
This sequence comes from Gemmatales bacterium, assembly GCA_038240465.1. GTDB lineage: Bacteria > Planctomycetota > Planctomycetia > Gemmatales > Gemmataceae > JBBRIK01. The sequence continues at coordinate 375 of JBBSDR010001095.1, read as the reverse complement.
GACGGTTCTGGGAGAACGGCTCTACCATCTGGTCGGCGGACCGCGCAAACCCGGCTTCGGAGGCGGCGAAAGAGTGCAGCCGCGCCATGTCAAGGCCGTGGACCTCAAGAGCGGCAAGCTCGTCTGGGAACGGCCGGTCGAGGGAGTGCGGTTCCTGCCGCCGTTGCCGTGAATCTGGCGTCTTCAACTCGTTGGGAGGCTATCATGCGCTTTCGCTGCCTGGTTGCTGTCGTTCTGGCATCATTCCCCCTCCCCATCAGGGCCGACGAGGCGAAGGGCTATCCCGCGCCGGCGGAGGTCCGAGCCGCCTTTCTGAAGTTGCTCGACCGTCCCAAAGTGCCGCTCGACGTCAAGATTGTCAGCACGACAACCACC
>JBBSDR010001094.1:0-3436 GCA_038240465.1 Gemmatales bacterium | reverse complement strand
GGTTCTGAATCCTGGAGAAGCCGAGGAGGCACCTGTCGCGGAAGAGGATCCCATTCGTCCCGAGGCGAACGAGTACCTGCAAGCCCTGTGTCACGCTCTCGCTCCCAACGGAGTTCTTGTGTTGCCAGCCGAGGGAGAAGGGGACCGGATCGAGACCGATGTGCCGACGTCGCGCCTCTTCCTCGTCGCTCTCCAGCCGGACCTTGCCCGCGTTCGCGATCATCTCGCCGCGGGAGGGCGGGGCCTGATGGTGCAAGGAGATACGCTTGTGCTGGCGCAAGGAGCCGAGGCGCCGATGGTGCTGGGGAAACGTCCGGGGAACATGGCAGTCGGAGAAACGGCAGGACTACTGGCGGCGCTGGCTGCTGGCCTTGTTCTCGGCCAGGATGTCGAAACGCTCAAACGGTATCTTCGCTCTTTGCCCTGATGTGCTGACAGGAAAGGCATGGAACGCCCGCCGGGCTGCAAAGCAGCCGACTTGACATCGGTTGGCTGCTTCGAGTAGCATCTCATCAACGTCTTCCAGATTGCTCCCCCGATCGGATACACAACTTCCAATGGGAGACTCGTCATGAAACAATCGAACTACTTGCTCCTCAGAGTGGCCGCCCTGCTCAGTTCGGTGCTGCTTGGCTTCGTCTTCGTCGCTTACCGCTCCGGCGCCTTCTCTGGGGTCACCGAAACCAGGTCTCGACCGGTTGATTCCGAGAGCGCGCCTCCCGATTCAGGGACCAGGTCGCGTGCCGACAAGACGCTGTTCTACAGTTCTAAAACGGGAGCGATTGTGCTCCCCGGCGCCGTAATCGAATCCCCGTCTCCCGACACCACGAAACCGACACCAACCATAATGGGCGGGCCAAAATCCGCGCCGGTGTTCGTCTCACCATCGCTGCAATGGGCCGTGCCGAACTCTCCCCGCTTCGGGCCTCCCATCGCTACTCAGCCGCCGGTTCCCACCAAAGCACCCTGATTCGAGGCTACTTCCATGAAGTTGCCCTTCCTCGGCCGCAAACGCCTGGACTGCGATGGACGGTTGGCGATAGCATCTCATTGATTCTCAAAACAGCCGAACACCATCCAGGACAGGAATCACCGCCATGAAACAACCAGATGTACTCCTCAGAGTGGCGGCGATTGCCAGTTCCCTTCTTCTCGCGGGCGGATTCGTCGCCTGGCGATCCGGCTCTTTTGACACCCCCAGAGAATCCAGCGCCCCGCCTGTTGAGTCCCAGAGCAAGCCGCCTGATGTGAGGACCAAACCGCCCACCCAAGAGACGATCTTCTACGGGACCAAATCGGGAGTCATCTCGAACCCCGCTTTAATCCAAGATGAGCCTTCCGAACCTGCGAAACCGACGCCGACCCTCATGAGCGGGTCCAAATCCTTCGCCCCGTTGAGATTCATCTCCGGGCTGAGTCCCTCAAGGAGAGCAACCTCCGACCTTGACGTTCCTCTCCAGGCACCAGCTTCCGGCACCCCACCAGCCAAACCGGACAAGTAACCCTGGAGAAAAGGCCACTCCCATGAACCTTAACGCGCTCCTTATCTCCGCCGGCCTCAGTTTCTGCTTCCTCGTCCTTGTCTTTCGGCCTCTCGAACTCGCCTTTCCCGCGAAGCCGGGGCAGCGTTTCTTTCGTCCCGACTGGTTCACTGACCTTTGCTTCTTCCTCGGCCAGTATCTGCTCTGGGGCGGCCTGGTCCTCTGGGTCCTGTCGCACTTCAGTTACATGCTCAACGACATCGTCCCGGAGGGTTTCCGCCGCGCCGTCGCTTCGCAATCCTGGTGGCTCCAGGCAATCGAAGTCGTTCTGCTGAGCGACTTCCTCATCTACTGGGGCCATCGCCTGCAGCATCGAGTCGGCTTCCTGTGGCGGTTCCATGCCGTGCATCACAGCGCCGAGCATCTCGACTGGCTCGCCGCCCATCGCGAGCATCCGCTCGATTCGATTTACACCGTCGGCCTTATCAACCTTCCCGCCTTCATCATCGGTTTCCCGCTGGAAACCCTGGCCGGCTTCATCGCCTTTCGCGGCATCTGGGCCATCTATATTCACTCGAACGTTCGGCTGCGCATCGGCCCGCTGCGTATGCTCGTGGGTTCGCCGGAACTGCACCACTGGCACCACGACCGCGACCGCGACGCCGGCAACTATGCCAACATCTCGCCGTTGATGGATATCCTGTTCGGCACCTATCGCTGTCCCGATCGCGAACCGGAACACTTCGGGCTTCATGAGCCGGCTCCCGGGACGTACCTGAGCCACATGCTTCAGCCCTTGTTGCCCCGCAAAAGCCGCGGCCGGCAAGGTGCGGAGACTCCTGCGACAGAGCGGTCTGCCGCGGAAAATGATGGGCATCCCTCAGCCGAGGCGGGCCTCGAGCCTGTGAGTGTCGCCAGCGCGGCGGAGTGATCAGATGCCAGCCGGGAACCGGCGGCTCGCTCGGACCTTGAGATCGTGCTGCCTCACCCACCGCTCCGCCAGGACCGCGACTGGCAACAGGAACGCAACCGCCAGAGTAATCGCGATCCAGGGCGTGCAGCGAACGGTAAGCACACCGGGAGTCCCCAACGGAACCGAAAGAGAGGCCGCTGTCCATACTGGCTCAATGAGAAAGCCGAGAACAAGTTGACGGGCCAGAACCCCCGCGGCCAGGAGACTGCAGACTGTCGCCGCCGAGACTGCGCTCCGAGCCGGCCGCATTACGAGGGCGAGAGTCCCACCAGAGAGGACCAGCACAACGAAGCCCGCGGCAAGAAGACCTCGCGGGATACCGGGATATGGATTGAACGGCCCGTTCGTCCATTCGCAACCTGTCTCGAACTTGAAGGGATATCCGCATGCCCTGCCTGTGTGATGATATCCCTCCAGGCCAGTGTACGACACTTTGCCAAGCGCAACTTCACAGCCGCTCTGAGTAGCGAAGGTATGACCGTCGATGTCGAGATCGACCCACGGCGTGGACCAGAGCATCAATAGCGCCATGAACGACAATAACGATAACCCACGCATGGCACAAAATGGCTCGGGGATTCCGGCTGGCCTCTCGGGTGTCAGTTCGGCGAAAGACATCAACTGCCTCCTTCTATCCGAAATCAAGCGAGGATGATCCGCACCGAGGGGACCAGATGGTAAGTTAGCCCTCGCAGTCGAAGAGGAAGGTCCCGTCAGCCTCGACGACAGATCATCCCGAAGAAAACCAGCAGTCGCGAGGACGTGCGACAAGTCTAGCTGCCGGCCTTGTTCTCGAACAGGATGTCGGAACGCTCAAACGCTATCTTAGCTCATGGCCATGAGGAGCAGTCAGGGGAGGGATGGGGTGAGGCGGCCGCTTCTGATAGCGGCGCAGAGGACAGGAGCAAGGCAGTCAGCAACGGAATCGGTCGGAGACATGCGCTGTCATAGCGCATAGAGTTGACAACTACCGGCGAGGGGG
>JBBSDR010001093.1:0-3439 GCA_038240465.1 Gemmatales bacterium | reverse complement strand
GTGTGGCGCGATAACGCCGGACGCGCTCCGCTCGAAGACTCGCGGCGCGGCGAACCAAGAGGAGGAACTCGCGATGAACGCCGCGCAGGTACTGGCGACGGTTCGCCAATTCAAGGAACTGCCGTCGGCCGAATCCGTGCTGCCGGTGTGGCAGCACGGTCAAATCGTCGCCCACCTGGAGCCGGTGACGTGGGCCGACGCCTGCCCGGAATCGGTGGCCCTGCTGGCGGACTGGCGCAGGGCGGCGGCGCACGCCTTTCCCTCGCAATTTCCCGTAACCCTGGCGGGGACGCAGCGCTGGCTCATCCGCCAGTTGCTCGAACTGCCCGAACGGTTGCTCTTCTGGGTGACGGACGTGGACGGCATGCGCATCGGCCATGTCGGCCTGTTCCACTTCCACTTCCCCGAACGTGAAGTCGAACTCGACAACATCGTTCGCGGGGTCCCGAAGTTGCTTCCCGGCGTCATGGATGCCTCGGTTCGGACGCTGCTCGGCTGGACGTTCGAGATGCTGCGGCTGGACGCTCTCACTCTGCGTGTCTTCGCGGATAACGACCGGGCGATCCGCCTCTACGAACGCTGTGGCTTCCAGGAGGTCAAGCGCACTCCCATGCGGCGCGTGGACGAGGGCGACGTTATTCGCTGGATCGAGGAGGAGGGAACGCACCCTGCCGGGCGGTATTTCGCGACGATGGCGCTGCCGCATACGCGCTGGCTGGCATTCAAGACCGTGGCGGCGTGAGAAGGGCAGAGACACGATCCACTGCCGGATGAAAGGATTGGTCCATGACGGCACGATGCGGGATGGCGAAACTCCGAGTCGTCCTGTGTCTCGCGGCGATCGTGACGGCCTCTGCCGCGCTGTCGATTCGCTGGGTCTTTCTCGTTCCCATTTTTCAGGCGCCCGACGAACCGCAACATTTCGATTATGCCCTTTGTCTCTCAGAACATCGCGCCCTGTATCATGGCCAGCCGATGCACTTCGAGGGCGACCACTCGTTCGTCCATCCCTGGACAAACTACCTCCGCAAGGCCGCCAGGATCGACACGGTTGCCTTTCATCCCGATGTCCGCATGCCGCCGAACTACGGCACCCGCGCGTTCTATGACACCCTGGAACGCCAGGCGCCTCCGGTCGATGGCGACACCCTCAATCGGCCTCCTCTCCTTGCGGGAGTGTATCCCTTCGGCTATTACGGGTTGCTGGCCGTCTGGCTCGAAGGCGTGCGCTTCGTCCACGATGGTCCCGCGGCGCTGCTTTTCGGCGCACGGCTGTTCTCGGTGCTGCTCCTGTGTATCACGCTGATCTTCACCTATGCGACGGCTCGCGAATTGAATCTCAAACAGCGAACGGCCCTGCTGCTCACCGCGGCCATCGGTCTGTTCCCGTTGACCTCGTTCGTCTCCTCGTATGTGCAGCCGGACAACCTCGCCTGGACGCTCTCGTCCCTCTGCTTCTATCTGAGTTTGCGACTCCGTCAACAGCCCGATAATGGCTCCCTGCTCGCCTGGCTCGGACTGGCCTCGGGCGCGTTGCTCGTCACCAAACCCCACTATTACCTGTGTGTGTTCGGATGTGGGGCGGCCGCGCTCCTCGTCCAGCGGTTGTATCTGCGACTGTCCCTCGCGAGTTGGTTGCGCTTTGGGGCGCTGGTGTTGGGACCGGCGTTCGCTCTCGGCCTGGTTCATCTCAAGATGACATGCGATGCTCCAAACTATTACAGCGACCCAGCCCCTTCATCATCCTTTTCCGCGAAGGTCCTGCACGGCTTTCCCCGTGCCGCGCTGAACTACTATGCCGGTCCAACACACGACTCATTCTGGGGAGTGTTCGGCTGGATGGACACGCATCTGGTGATCGGCAATTACAAGTGGACGGCGCGAGTTCAGTCTGTTCTTCAGATCGCCGCCTGGCTCGTCCTGGCCCTGACGCTGATGCGGCTGTCCCAGGTGCTGTGGCGGCTTCACGGACTCTGGCGGCGCGGGCGGCGCAGGCTGGCGTTGCGAATTGCGCTGGCGAATGTCCCGATCAACAGTTACTTCGCGTTCACGATCCTGATGTTCGTCCTGTTCATCCGGCTGGACAATCGTTTTGCTGCCCAGGGACGCAACTGGCTGCCTTTCCTGCTGCCGATTTTCCTGACCGCGTTCGCATACGCTCCCTGCGCCCTGGCCTGGCGCCGGATTGGTTTCGCCTGCGGCACCCTCGGCCTCCTGGGGCTGCTGCTTTACGATGGAGTCGGCGGTTACTACGCGCTGAGAACGATCCGCGATCGCTACTACGTCCCGGCTGCTTCGGTCAGCGCCGCGCCAGGCGATTCAGGATCTCCAGACCGCGATCGAGCGTCTCAGCGCTCGCGGCATAACTGAGGCGGAAGTGCGTGTCGCGGCGGCTGAACACGTTGCCGGGAATGAGCAGCAACTCGTTGCGGATGCACTCGCTGACGAATTCCATGCTGCTGCCCCACGGTGCCTTCGGGAACAGGTAGAACGCACCCTCCGACTTGACCAATTCGAAGCGGTCCTTCAATCCCTCGTAAACGCGATCGCGCTTGCCGCGATACTCCGCGACGATACTCGACATATCCATGTCCCAGGCGGCCACGCCCGCATACTGCACCATGCTCGGAGCGCAGACGAAGGTGAACTGCTGCAGTTTGCTCATCTCCTCGATCAGCCGCCGGGGTCCGTGCGCGAAGCCGAGACGCCAGCCGGTCATGCCGTGCGACTTGCTGAAACCATCAAGGACGAGGACGTCCTCGTTGAACTCCGCCGGGCTGACAAAGGTCACATCGTGACAGAATGAGCGATAGATCTCGTCGCTGATGAGCAATACGCCGCGCTCCCGGGTCAGCAGCGCCAGGTCGCGCAAGGCCTCACGGCTATAGACTCGGCCGGTCGGGTTGGCCGGGCTGTTGACCAGGATGGCCTTGGTGCGCGGCGTCAGGACAGCCTTGACGCGATCGGGATCGATGTCGAAGTCGGGATAGGTATCGACCAGCACGGGGACGCCGCCGGAGAACGTCACCAGATGGGGATAGGCGACGAAATAGGGATCGAAGACGATCACCTCGTCGCCGGGGTTGACGGTGCAGCTCAGGGCAAGGAGCAAACCGCCGCTGGTGCCGCTGGTCAGGAACACTTCGCGGTCGGCGTGCGGCAACTGTTTGCGGACATCGGCGGCGATCTTCGTTCGCAGTTCGGCAATGCCCTGGGTGACGGTGTAGCCATTGCGGCCAGCGTCGATGGCTTCCTTGGCGGTGGTCTTGACCGGCTCGGGAACGTCGAAGTCGGGCTGGCCGATGCTGAGGTTGACGGGGTCCTTGAGACTGCGCGCCAGCTCGAACACCTTGCGAATGCCCGAGGCCTCGATGGGCCGCATACGATCTGCGATCCAGCGCTCGACGGGGAAGGATGACATCGGCAACGCCTCCTCGTC
>JBBSDR010001092.1:0-3442 GCA_038240465.1 Gemmatales bacterium | reverse complement strand
GAGCCTCCAGTTCCTTCAGCACGGCGGCGAAATCCTGCGGCCGGTGGTTCGGCTGCGGGGCGATGCAGCTATCGAGCAGCGTGGCCAGCGGCTTGTACTCCGGCGGCAGTTCGTCGAATTCATGGGACCGCGGGTCGCTTGTCTGGAACAGAGCCTCGCAGCAAGTTTTGCCAAAGGTGTAGACGTCGGAGTACGGCCCGACCTTGACGCCAGGCAACCTCCTCTTTTGCTCCGGCGGCGCGTACTCGTAGGTGCCGACCCAGCTCTGCTCTTGCGAGGTCCGCCGCGCTGAAGGCTTGGAGGCGCTGGTGGTGATGGCCTCCGGTCGCACCGCCAGACCGAAGTCGATGATCTTCACCTCCCAGCCGGCCCCGGTCTTACGCACCAGCACGTTGTCCGGCTTCAGGTCGCGGTGCCAGACGCCCGCCTGGTGCGCCTGCTGCATGGCGGCAGCAACCTGGCGGGCCACGGCCAGCAAATCCGCAGGCAGCAGCACGCCATGCTTGTCGAGGTGGGCCTTCAGGCTGACGCCGGGGAAGTACTCCATCACGATGTACGGGCGGGTGAGTTCTGAATCGGCATAGCCCCAGTGCTTTACCCCGATGAGGGCCGGGTGCTTCAACCGCGCCAGAATCTCAGCCTCATTAAACACATCCTTGATTGTGCGGGCCAAGTCGGCGGTATAGAGAGCCTTGACGGCTACGTCCTGATTGCGAACGAGGTCCCGGCAGTGGAAGACAGTACCAAAGCCCCCAGCACCCAGGATGCACTGCGGCCGGTAGTCGTGTAACGGAAAAGGCGTGAAGCGCGTCGGGTCAAGCTCCACGGCGCGCAGCAGCGCCTGCATGGCGTCGGCCCAGTGCCTCTCGCGGCCTCCGCCTGCCGCCCCTGTAGCAACTGCGGCCTCGCAAGCATTGCGGTACGCTTTGAAGTGCGCTTGCGCCTCCTGGACCCGGTTCTGAACCTGCGCTGCTGCTCGCGCGGCATCGGCGTGAGCTTCCTTGGCCTCTTTGAACAGGCCCGCCGCCGCCAGGCAATCGCCCAGCAGCATCTGGTCATCGGCACCCTGCAACTCCGGCCGCTTGCGGAACTCCTCCCTCGCCCGCTTGATAAACGCCCGTTCTGCGTCGCTATCGGCTGATACGACAAGTTTGGCGGATATGTCGTTCGGACGAACGTGGTGCTGCTCGGCGAATGCATGGAGTTCATCCCGAATCGCCTCTCGGAACGCTTTTGGGAGCGCATCCAGCTTGGCCTCGATGCGACCAAGCTGCTCCAGCACCTGGTCCATCACCTGATCAAAGCGGTCGCCCAGGACGTTCAGGATGCTCTCGACCTCCGCAAATCCAGCCGCCTGGTGGGTGGACAGTTGCCGCAGGTTGTCGAACACACGACCGCGGAACAACTCGGCGTTCGTTACGAACTCGCGGCGGAAGAAGTGAGCGAAAACCGCGACCAAGAGCGGTGGCCCGGCCGGTGGGCGCTGCCGGAGCAACCGGGCCAGGTTGGAATACTGCGGCGGCAGGTTGTCGGCCGTGCTGGCGACAGCCTGCCAGGCACCCTCGATCTGCCCTTCCGGTTCGGCCAGGCGGCGGAAGTCGGCCGTCTCCCGGCCGAGGTCCTGCACGGAAAGATGGGTCGCCGACAACAGCCCGGCCTTGGAGGCTTCCTTCAACTCGGCCAGGCAGTCCTTGCGGAATTTGGCGGGTGCGTTACCAAAGTGGGCGGCGTTGCTCTCAAGGAAGCGACCGACCTGTTCGCGGATGCTCTTGACATCGCCGTCGGCGACGAATCCCTTGACCCAGTCGAGAATGCCGTCGCCGGCCAGGGCAATTCTTAGCGCTTGCCAGGACCGGTCATTGGCCCGGGCCAATGCGCGGGGCAGTTCCTGAGTGTGGTCGTTGAAGTGCTCCTGGACGAAGGTGGCGACCTGGACGGCGCTGTCGCCGACGGCCTCGCCGATGATCTGACGCAGACCAAATCCAATAAGGCGGGTAAGCGGGTGCATGGTTAGCGTGCTCCCCTGGATGCAGGATGCAAGGGTGTATGCTCACGAGAACACTGTATCCCACCCCGTCAAGAATGCCAGGGCAGCCTTCGAGGCCGAACCGTTCTAATGAGCGAATGAGCGAATGAGCGAATAATGAGGTAAAGCCCCGGTCAGGCTCCTGCCACGAAGCAACGGGGGCAAACCCCGTACGCCTTACCGCTTCGGACATAGTATGTGGTTTCACCTTTCACCCTCGTTTCCGTCTTTCAACCTCGACCTCAACGTGGCTCCTCGTCCCAGCGCTTCCAGAGCAAGAGGCAGGCCAGATACAGCCGGCCGTCATCCATTTTCTTGACCTGATTCCAATCTGCGAATGCCTGCTGGATTCGTCGCACTAGCGCCAAACGGTAGTTCAGGTCTTTCATGCAAACAATGAGACGCTACGGTCCTGCTCGCGGCTGCCCCTGCTGGGTCAATGAGATCACGACCTGACGATCCCCAAACCAGGGCAAGCGATGGGCGGTGTTGACACACCGAGCAGACCTCTTGCTCGACCGTCAGCACCACCTGGTTGAACTGCGTGTCCTGGGGCCAACGATAGCGCATGGCTGCTCCTCCTGCTTTGCCTTTCGCCTTCTATCCTATATACAGCCCTTCACTGGTCTGGCTTCTTATCGGGTCGTTGGTAAAAAATGCTCAGTCGCCCGGTTGATGCCGCTCTCAGAGGAGCTGCTGGAATGGTAAACAATGCTCACGATTCGCCTCCGAACGATGTGACTCTGGACGGGGAGAGCCTGACCTCGTCCTCTCCGGCGGCGCAAAACGATAAAACCGAACCGCTCCAGGACTCGCAAGCAGGCTCCATCCCGGAGTCGCTGACGCAAGCGCTCTCCTCGCAGGCGCTCTCCTCGCAAGCACCGTTCTCGCCATCGCCGTCGCAGTTGCATGAGACGCTGCTTCCGGCTGAGGCAGGCCCATCGACCCAGACGCCTGCCAGGGCGCAGACAGGCGTGTCTCCCTCCTCTCTCGATCAAACGCTCGCGCCGTCCATTGAATCCCCGACGTCTGCCCCTACTCGGCATGCGGAGGAAATGAAGCCGCATGGCGTGCCTCTACCACCGTCCGGTCCTGAGAGTGAGTTTCCTCCCATCGCCGGCTACACCGTCGTGAAAGAGTTGGGTAGGGGCGGTATGGGGGTTGTCTACAAGGCGAAGCAACCCGGTCTGAATCGGCTGGTGGCCCTGAAGATGCTCCTCACCGGCAAGGGGAGCAAGAAGGAGCGCGACCAGTTCCGGCTCGAAGCAGAGGTCATCGCCAAACTGCAGCACCCGAACATCGTGCAGATCTACGAGATCGGCGAACACCACGAGTCGCTCTATTTCGCGCTGGAGTTCGTCGAGGCCGGCTGTCTGTCGGACGTGCTGGCCAAACAGCGGCCCACGCCGCGTCAGG
>JBBSDR010001091.1:0-3446 GCA_038240465.1 Gemmatales bacterium | reverse complement strand
GAGGCGCAAGCCCGACGTGCAAGTCAGACATGTCGGGCTACGCCTCGACGCTCGCCGGTTTGTACTTTTGAGGGAAAATGAAGGTCCCTTGTCGTTTGTGTATGCGAAGCTGGCGCTCCATGTGTACGGTGGTCGTCGGCGCAGGATTCGTTTCACGAGCCAGCGCCACACCCCCCTGCCAACCAAAATGCGTCCGGGGTGCGCGCCGAATTGCTTTTTCTTCAATAGCCGTGGCGGAAATTGTCGTTGTCTCGGTTTTCTCTGTGGCACGACACCAAGCCGTTTTTTCGTCGATAGGGCATGAGTCTCGATCGTAAACGAGGGACAGATGCCGTCGCGAGTCGGTATTCGGGGCCGGACGTGTATGGGCGACCCGTTCGGCCCTGTCCGTGCGCGCTGACCAGGAGCAGAGGCGCTCCGCGTGTACGCCCGGCCGCGCGGCTGCTTCGTCCGAAAGTGCTTCGGTGTGTCGGACCGAAGCGCGCAACTGAAACAAGGCCGAACGTGGAGCGCCGGTCGTGCAGCAGCATCGGGGACGCAGCGTGCGTCCCCTTTCTGAAGATCCCAGCAGTGCGCTCGCGCAACACGCGGCGCGGCGGATCTGAATGACTCAAGAGTGGGGACAGGATGAGAACGAGTTGAATGTCCGTCGCCAGGCTAGCGCTTGCGGTTCTTGATGATGATCTGCTCGATCTCCCCGTTGCGCTTGAAGACATCCTCCTTGACAGCCGGCGCCTTCGTCGGCACCTGCACCTTCTTGCCGGCCAGAACGTCCTTGACCAGGTCGCGCAGCTTTGCGGCAGACCCGTGGTAGCAGGTCGAAAGGCCGGGGTCCCCGCGGACCACCAGCCAGTGCTTCCCCGACGGGCTGTAGTCCACGAAGTAGCAATACTCGTCGATGAAGATGTACCCCACCCCGATCGGCGTGCCGCCCATCGGCCCCCCGTCCTTGGAGAACATCACAGCAGTCTTGCCCTCCCCCGCCCAGTCGAGGATCGGGCCGACGCCGCTGGCCCCCGTGGGGATCACATGTTTGCCCGGGTCGAGGGCCTCACCCTGCTTCCGGAGAGTGTCCGCGACCTCGAAAAGGATTACCCCCTTCGATTTGTCGTACTTCGTAACCTTCAGTACGCGGATGTGACTGGAGACCTCGCACATCTTCGGCAGGGTCATCGGCGGGTAGGTGATGTACGCGGCGGCGGGGGACGCGGGCAGCGCCAGGGCAAGGGCCACGCAGCCCGCTCTCACAACGGCTCGGATTGACACACTTCACCCCAGCGAAAAATCGGAACTGTAGGGGTCTCTCCAACGGTCCACCGGCACTCAGTTGGTGGTATTTAGAAAGACGAACACTTCGGGGCTTTCTAACCGGCGGCACCGATCAGGTTTTCTCAAGGGGGAGTTCAAGCGCCGCTTACTCACCCCGGTTGAAGGTCTCCAGGAACTGCCCGACGACAGCCGGGATAGGAGTCTCGTTGTTCGCCTTGTCGTCTCCACCGGACATGTACACACTGTCGCCCAGCAGCACATCCAGTCCGAAAGCATCCACCCGGATCTGGCCTGCCAGAAAACGAACGACCGGGTTCAGGGAGCGCACGGCATTGCGGACCCACGGGATGCGTTGGGCCTGAAGCGTCGCAGTGACTTGGTCAGCAGTGGCCCAGCCCTTTGCCCGCTCAAGTTGCGCGCTTCGGTCACATCGACCGACGCACCCAATCGTGTGCTACCTGCTTCGGTGTGTCGGACTGATGCGCGCAATACTGCTCGATCTGTGACCCTGTCCAACTCGTGCGCGACCTCTTCCAGCATCATATCCAGGGGCGCATGATCGGCGCTGGTCGCCTAAAATGCCTTCGGACCCGCCCCCCGGGGTTGGGAGAAGAGTTCGTGGTCCTGGGTGTGCGACCGCAAGCCTTCTGCCGGAGGTGCCATGTCCACTCAGCGAGACCCACGAGAGGGGATCTGCTCCCTCCTCCTGCTTCTGGCTATCCCGGCAGAGGAGAAGGGGCTGAAACAGGCTGCGCAGGCCCGCGGACTCCCCTTCGTCAAGGTCAGGACCGGAGAATCCCGCCTGGCGGTGGACCACTACCACCTGGGGCCTATCGGGAATGAAACCGGGGTGATAGCCCTGCCACCCGCCAAAGATGCTGACGACAACCTCGTTATGGGGTCTATCGGCATTTTCGGTACGGCCGCGCGGGCGATGCGACTCCGAGCCGTGACGGGCGCACGGGGAGTTGTGCAGGTCGGGATGGCCTTCGGCATCGATCCCGGCAGGCAGAAGGCCGGTGACGTCCTGGTATCGACATCGATCATCCCGTACGACAACCGGGACATCAAGCCGGCCGCGCGCGAGTGTCCCCGTTGTGGGGATCGGACGTTGGGGTTTGTGACGGAGTATCAGGAAACGAGGCGTGAACCGGCCAGACCTGCCCTCGTCGAGCTATTCCGGCGCGAGCAAGAAAGGGGGAAGTACGACTTCCAGGTCTACCTGGGCGCGCTGCTGTCAGGGGCGGCCCGAATTCACAGCGGTATCTACCGGGACGAGCTAGCCCGGAGCGTGCCCGGTAACGGCGAGGAGCAGATCGTCGGTGGGGAGATGGAGGGGGTCGGACTGTTGTGCGCTTCCGTCAGCCCGGACGATCCGATCTGGTGTGTGGTAAAAGGGATCTCTGATTTCGCGGATGAGAATCGGGACGCGGTAATCCGCACGAACCGGCCAGTCGCGTGCCTGAACGCGGCGACGTTCGTCTTGAACGCACTCGCGAACGATGCGACGGGCTAAGCAAACTACCGGGAGACGACCCCATGACGACGCTGGATGAGTTCTTCGAGAAGCCGGCGGACTTGCGGCACCCGCGGCTCCACGACTGGAAGCTCCGTCTCGACCAGCCTGGGACCTCAGCGGCGGTCGAAGTGTCGAGGGAGGCAACCGAGTTCGGGCAAGCCCGGCCCGAGATGCACGTCCAGTTCAGGGAGAACGGCAATCTGTTACCGCGGGAAACGGTGCCGTGGGACGATTATCTGAACTCCGGACTCATCCGACTGCGGGTGCGGTCCGTCAGCCCCGAGCAGGAGGCAGAGCGATTCGCGCTCGGATTGCGCGCTGCACTGCGGAAGGCAGAGCGGGAATTCGGCGACGGCTATTTCAACGCGGTTATGGTCGATCTGATCGAGGACAGCGACCTGACCAGGCATGCATCGATTGCCGAAGTGATGAAGTACGCTTGCGCGAACGCCCCACACCGCGAAGGCGGGGCCTACGACCGATACACGATCTGCCGGGAGCTGATCGGCGAGGCAATCGGAGGACGAGCAAAAGAACTGAAAGACGTCCTTGGCTATGCGCCGGAGGAGGCCAAGCACATTCTTGTTGCCGCGCTGGCTCGTTACCTGGACGAGCGGTTTTCGGTGAGCAGTCGCCGTGCGCTTGGCCTGCTCGGATG
>JBBSDR010001090.1:0-3447 GCA_038240465.1 Gemmatales bacterium | reverse complement strand
GGCGGCGAGGGCATCGTCGCCACTCTCTGGTTGCCAAACAGCGCTCCGCCCGGACAAGCCGGGCGGCGGCGAGAGTGATTCACTTTCTTGCCGGGGGAATAACGCCGAAACTCGGCGACGTCGGGCTGGCCATCGAATTACAACTGCTGAAACGCGATTGCGTTAGCCGCTTCTCATATAGCCGCGCCGCGACTGCTCACTCGAAGCCATCCATTTCTCTCAATTGGGCCGCGAGAGAGACCTTTGCTCGACATCGCCACGAAAAGCGCTGGGAAATCGAAGTGGCACTGCGTTTGCTTACCGTCCGCCTATCCATTCTGATGGATCCCTGAAATAAACAATCCCTGAGGAGGCGATCATGGTGGCCAAGAAAACCGCGAAGACGAAAGACAACACAACGAGCAAGGTAATCGGCGGCGGTGTGGGCGTTGCGGGCGGCGCGGCCGCCGGCGCGGCGGCAGGGTCGCTGGCCGGTCCCATCGGTACGGCCGTCGGTGCGCTGATTGGCGCCGTGGCCGGTGGTTTCGCCGGGGCCGAAGTCGCCGCCCTCATCGATCCGGTCGAGGAAGAGAAGTACTGGGAAGAGCAGTATCCGACCCGCCCCTACCATAGTGAGGAAGTCGGCTACGAGAAAATCCGTCCCGCCTACCGCGCCGGCATCGACGCCGCCACGAAGCACACCGACAAGAGCTTCGACGAAGTCGAGGGCCGTCTGCGCCGCAACTGGACCAAGGTCCGCGGCGACTCCAGTCTGAGCTGGACGCAGGCCCGGGATGCCTCCCGCGATGCCTTCGATCGCACGGTCCAACTGTGCGAGGAACGGCTCAAAATCAACAAGGAACAGGTGAGCGCCGGCGAGGTCGATATCCACAAGGAAGTCAAGACCGAGCGGCAAAGGGTGGATGTACCGGTCGAGCGCGAGGAGATCGTCATCACTCGCCGCCGTGCCACTGGGCAGCGAAAGGGGACGGAAGGTCCCAAGGCCGAGGAAATCCGCATCCCCGTCCGCGAAGAGCGCGTCCGCGTCACCAAGGAAACCGTCCCCACCGAGGAAGTGTCGATCCAGCGGCGCAAGGTGCAGGACGTCAAGCACGTCGATGAGACGGTCCGCAAGGAAGAGGTCAAGGTCGAGGGGAAGGGCAACGCCAAGGTGCGCGACAACCGCAAGACCAAGTAATCGGCCGACGAAGAGACAGAGTTGATTTTCCAGCAGCCCGGAGAGTTCGCGACAGGGCCACGAGACCCATCGCCGAGCATCCGGGCTGATTGCGTTCTCGTGTGCCGTCAATCATGTGTCAGGAACAAGTGAACCCGTCTCGCGCCAGTCCCCGGGCAGGAACTCGCGAACATAGGGAAACAGCCCGAGTTCCACGAGTTCGGACTCGATGTGTTCGGGTGCCGGGTCGGCCAGAGTTTGCGCCACCTCCTTGATTACCAATTCGGCGAAAAGACGACGCGCTCGACTGAGTTGCTTGCGAAACGCCGCTGCTCCCAGAGGCCGCCCCGCGAGAGTGGCTGCCCGGTCAGCCAGCGCCGGCGACTCCTCGTCGGGATGTTCCGAGGCCAGGCGCAAGACCGTGTGAAAGAGGTTGCCCGGCGAGCGCCGCTGATGGCGATAGAGGGCTTCCCAGGCGCGATCCAGGACACAGCGGCGCCACTCGGCGACCCAGGTTTGTTGCGTCGGCCCGCTATCTTCCCCGAGAGATAGTTTGTCCAGGTCCAGCAAGGGTTCCCGCGGCAGAGTCCGCTTGCGCAGGTGATCCAGGGCGGCATTACGCACTGCGGCCTTGAGATAGTCGCGAAAGCGGCCGCGCAACTGGCCGGTGCGGACAAACCCATGCAGGAGACCGCGCAGCAAGAAGTCCTGGAGGACCTCCTCGACATCGTGCGGGTTCTTGATGAGCGCATGCAAGTAGTGCTGGATCGCGGTGGCGTAGCGCATCACGAACTGGGTCGGATCACTCAGGGCCGGCCAGCGCGTGGAGATCTGGTCGAGGATCGCCTGAAGTCCAGGGTCCGGCCGTAAAGCGTCGTTCATGCAAGGACCCTCGCTGGGCCGCCTACTGGCCCGAGAGCGGCGGGCGATACGCGCTGATGTCCCAGATCCGCACACCGAGTTCCGCGTTGCCGGTGGCCAGGATGCCGCCGCCGGGAGAAAAGGCCAGACAGGAAGCGCCTTCACTGGTTTTGGCCTCGCCGAGTCGAGCGATGAGCTTGTGGCCGCGTGGCTCCCACAGCGTCACATGGGTGCCGCCCGCGGCCAGTAGTGCGCTGTCGGGAGAAAACACCATGGAGCGGATGTACTCCGTGATCGTCCACTCCGGCTCCATCATACGCCGAGTCTTGACGTCCCAAGATTGATGGCCGCGCACGCCGCCCTCTTTCCGGCGCTGATAACCGCTAATCAGCAAGGTCTGGCCATCCGAAGCATACACTAGATTGGCCACCCAGGAAAAGCCAGCCGTCAGGTCGTGCTGCCAGCGCCCTGTATCCTGGTCCCAGAAGCGGATGAGGCCATCGGCGCCGCCCGTGGCCAAAGTCCTGTCGCCGGCTGGCGCGAAAGCCAGCGCGGAAATGGCTTCTCCACTCGCGGGCAGCGCGTAACGCTCGCGCCAGAGGGGAACTTCCCACACGCGCACACTGCACCAGTCGGCCTTCTGCCCCCGCACGGCCAACAGGGTCGCGAGCAACTTGCCGTCCGGCGAGAACGACAGGGCCAGGACCTTGTCCACTCCCGTACCCACACTGACTGTTTTCTCTGTCTGATTGTCTGAAAACCACAACTTGACCTGTCCGCGCGAACAGCCGGCGGCCAACGTCTTGCCATCGGGGGAGAAGGCAATCGCATGGACCTCACACAGCGGCCCTGTCTTCGCCGCCCAGAGCTTGAGGGCGGGCCGGCGACTGCTGAAATCCCACAGGGACACCCCACCCTCGCCGTCACTACAGCCCGCCGCCAGCCAGCGCAGATCCGCCGAGCAGGCGACCGAACGCACCTTGCCTTCTGTCGGAAACGTCAGGCCCGCGGATCGATCGCCTACCGCAAACAGCAGGCCGCAGCGGAGGGCATCTACTACAGCGCCCACGTCTCGCGCCAGCGTCCGCGGCACAGAGGTGTCGCCAGCCAGCGTCCCGTGGAAGGCGAGAACATCGGCGAGGACCGCCCGGATCGCCTCCGGCTGCTCACTCCCAAGGGTCTTCTCGGCCCGACGGGCGAGAGGCTTCCAGGCAGTCTCTCGCTCGTGTTCGGCCCTGCCGGCGGCGGGATTCCGCGGGCCGACAAGGATCAGGATTAGCGCCAGCGTCAGCAGAGCCAGGCACGATCCGAGTATCAAGCGGCGACGAGTGCGGCGCGGGGGAACCGTGGCAAGGGGAGTGGAAGAAACCCGGACCGCGATGGGAGTTGTCTGAATAACCTGGCTCTGCTGGGCCGAGTGTGGCGTGGCG
>JBBSDR010001089.1:0-3449 GCA_038240465.1 Gemmatales bacterium | reverse complement strand
GAGCACGCGCGCCTCCCACTCGCGATACGCGGGACCTCGCGGTGACCCGGCGTAATCATGCAACAACCGTTCCAGGTTATCCTGCGCGCGCTGGAAGGCCTGCTCCGCATCTCGCAAGCCGTTCGCGCGCTGGAATGCGTGCTCCGGGGCTGGCAAGTCGTTTAGAAACCCTTGACAGAGCGCCTGACGATTCTGGCACAGGACAAGCTGGAAGCGGTACTCCGGCTTGTCGAGGTAGGCATCGGCCAACTCGGCCAGCACCGGTTCGGCAGCCTCAGCAGCCCTCAGCGCATTTTCTCGGTCACCTTTCAGCCCGAGGACGGCGGCCTTATTGCTACGCGCCATTGCCAGGCCGAGCCGGTATGACTGCTCCTTGGGGTAGTCCTTGTCCAATTGCGCGAAGATTTCTTCGGCATTGTCGCACGCCTTCAATGAGCGGTTGTGCTCTCCACGGACTCTGTAGATAACGGCCAACTGGTTGTAGGCTCGTCCCCTCGCGGTGCGCCCGGCTAAGTTGTCGCCGCCGCTCGTGATCAAATCCTCGTAGAGCCGCACAATCCCTTCGACTAGCTCTTTGATCAGATCGTGGAGACCGGCGTTCCGCAACCCCTCGCTGCCCGCTAGCCGGTCGATCAGTTCATCATGGGTATCCAGACTCCGGCGGGCGATGTCGGCGTAGACAGCCTGTCGCTGAGACCGGAAGTAGAACTCCAGGGTCAAGGCGCCAGCCGCTGCCACGATCACCCCGCTGACGATGAGCGACCAGGCGAGGACGCGGCTGCGATTGTACCACTTCCAAGCTCGCTCCCAGACTGGAGTGCGCCGCGCGCGGATGGGCTTGCCGGCCAGAAACCGCTCCAGATCCTCGGCCAGAGCCTCGGCACTGGGGTAGCGTTTCGCCGGGTCCTTTTGCAGACATTTCAGACAGATGGCTTCCAAGTCGAGTGAAACGCTTGGGTTGAGCTTGCGCGGGGAGGGCGGTGGGTCGTTACAAACGCGCCGCAGGACTTCGTGGACGCTATCGCCCCCGAAGGGCGGGGATTCCGTGAGGCACTCGAAAAGGATCGCACCAAGCCCGTACACGTCTATGGGCGGTTTTTCTTGAGTCTGGGAGGGCGCGATCTGTTCGGGGGCCATGTAGGCCGGGGTTCCGACTGGTCCATGCGGGCCAGTAATATCTCCGCCCTCGCCCTCCGTTCGTGCGAGTGCCAGACCAAAATCGGCGATCTTGGGAACGCCATCCGCGCTGAAAAGGATGTTCGAGGGTTTCAGGTCACGGTGGAGCATGCCGAAGACGTGAACGTGGTGAGCCGCAGTTGCCAAGATCTTCACCAGGTCCGCTGCCTGGGCGGGAATCATCGGTCCAGCGGCGAGGCGATCCTTGAGGCTACCGCCAGAGCAGTACTCCATCGCAAAAAACGGGTGACCGTTACTGTCCCCTTCGGAGTACAGGTGGACGATGTTCGGGTGATTCAGGCGCGCGGCGATGGGGATTTCCTTGCGAAGCCGCTGGACTCGAGTCCGCAGATAGTTACCGTGTCGGCCCGACAGGGGGTTCACGAGCTTGAGCGCTTCGGTCCGGCGGAGTCCCTTATTCAGTGCTCGATACACCACACCCCAGCCACCTCGGCCGATCGGCGATTCCTCGATCTCGTACCCCGGTGGAGTGACCCAGAGTTGGGATGCCTCCAACTCGCCAGCGGTCTCGGGGAACCGTCGCGCTAGGTCATCGAAGCGACTTTTTTCCGGGCGGCCGAGTTCGTATTCACAGACCAGCAGTTCGAGAAGTGCCACATGGTCCGCCGCCAGTTCGGGAAAATGCCCCACATAATCTTCCACACGTCGCGCCTCACCGCGGCTGCGGCGGAATTCCATATCGCACTTGGCAAGATGGACCAGCAGCGGTAGTCGCACCGCACCTGTAGGCGGTAGCAGGGGCGCGATCTCGGGCATGGCGACCCCCAGCGCGCCCCACCCGGCCTCGAACCGTTCGGCCAGAACCTCGTACAATTCTCGATCCGCCGGGGGGAATTGGCGGACCCGCTCCCTCATACTAGACATGGCCGCCCTCTGTTGTTTCGCCGTGCGCCGCACCGGCTATTCTTCCTTCAGTCGGCGGCGCATCTCATCCTCGAATCGTGCCACGATCCGTGAGATGGTCGGCTGGGAAATCGATACATCAGGCAGTGCTACCTTGACCCGCTCGACGATCGTCTTCGGATCGAGTCCGTGGAAGTACTTCAACTCAAGGACCATCCGATCTCTCGGGGACCGGCTCTCGAGACTTAATGCCATCTCCTCGGACACATTTTTCAGGAAATCCTCTTTTTCTCTGGAATCCTTCGGATCGAAGGGCATCTGTTCCCCGTCCTCTCCGTGGAGAGTGGCCCGGGCGACTTCGTGCGCAAGCTGCTTGTCGCGGCGATCCTTCCTCCGCCTTCGGTTGAATGTGTGATGGATGTACAGGGCGGCGAGGTGCTCATTGCTCAGAGGCTCGTCGTCCCGCCCGATCTCGTCGCAGTAGCGGACGAAGTCAGGCCAATTAGACAGGAATGCGGCCTGCGTCGCTTCCGTCTTGTGACTTGGGTCGTCGCTTCCGTGGTACAGCCGGACAGCTTCCCGGGCAACTCCTTGGGGCCTGTCTTGCACCAAAGCGGCGCGAAGCAGCTTCATCACCGCGTTGAGCAACTCAATCATGTCCAGGTTCGGCTGGTTTCCTTCCAGACCGCCTTGTGCCTTGTCTCCCTCGCTCATAAGCGCCTCCGATATCAAGCAGCTTGCAGAAAAATTTCCGGCCGCATGAAAAAATGCGATGTGTCATTGGCTTAATAGTGTAGCACGAATCGTCGTGGTGTTGTGGTCGGAACCCGACGCTCCGCGGCCCGCGCTGAGTGAGTGATGCGGCCTTCTTCTCACCTTACCGTCATTATACCTGCTTTTCAAGGTCGCAAGAATCCTGCCACTCACATAGCCGAGCAAAGGTTCCTGGGCCGAGAAAAGACCGAGGAAAGATTCCTGGAACTGTTTCTCCGCCAGTTGCCACTGCCCCAAGAATTCGCCAACAGGAGATTGCAATGGACTCAAAACAAGAAGAAAAACTCAAGGAAGTGGCCCTCGCACAGGGGCTGTCCGCTGCGGCAGGAGCTGCCTACGGAGCCGTAACCCATCATGCGATTTCACCTCGCCCCGGCAGTTCACCGCCAGTGACCATGCAAGTTGCAGCGGCCATGGGTGCCGCCGCTGTAGGCGGAGGGGGAGTGAGCGGGACTGTTGCGGCTGGGACCGCGGTAGTTACCGCCAAGGTTGCAGCGGCGGCCAACGTGGCTCGCTATCTGCTCCCGGTCGGGGCGCATATCTTCGTTGAAAAAGGCGCAGTGGTCACTCCCGGTGATGTGCTGGCCAAGATTCCGCGGGAGACGACTAAGACGAAAGATATTACCGGTGGTCTG
>JBBSDR010001088.1:0-3452 GCA_038240465.1 Gemmatales bacterium | reverse complement strand
TCCAGGATTCAGAACCAGGGCGACATTGCAGCGGTCGTTGCCAAAGCCCGACTGAATCAGTTCGCGAGCGGATGTCTCCAGAATGGCCGCGTCCACGATCGTGTTCTGCATCAGCAGGCCGGCTCGCTCCTGCGGCGTGACGGCATGATGGAGCCAGCGGCGTTCACCGACGACGGTCTCTGATTCGCCGGCAACTCCAGCCTGCACGCCCACCGATGCCAGCAGGGCCTTCAAGTGCATTTTCGCGGCGCCCGTGGCATCGCCGACGACGGCGGCGACAGGGATACGGCCATCGCTTCCCGGCGGATACATGGATGCCACGATATCAACGCCGATGGGTCGCGGCGAGTCGGCCCAGGGAGCCATGTGCAGCCAGAGTCCCGGGCCAGCGTTGATCTCGACAATCACGCCGCCCTGCTCCTCCAGAGGCTTGCGGATATCGACGGCAACCACGTCGAGGCCAGCCACGCGGATTCGCAGCATCTGGGCGGCGGCGATGGCGTGAGCGGCAATACTCGGATGAATGTCATCGGTCAGGTCGATCAGCCGGCCGCCGTTGCGGAAGTAGGGCGGATTGCGTCGCAATAGCACTGCTTCTCCAGCCGGCAACACTGTGGCCAGCGTGCAGCCCTGGCCGGACAGGACTTCACGCGCGACATCGTCGAGCTTGATTCGGTTCAAAGGAGCGCTGCTGCCCTCGTCGCCGCGGCGCGGGTCCGCATTGAACCTGTCCACCAACTCGGCCACAGTCGAAACGCCGTCGCCGGCAACCTGAGGAGGATCGATCCGCGTGACCGCGACGACCCGGTCGGCCACCACCATCACGCGATGCTCCAGCCCGGGAGCGAAGCGTTCGACGAGGATCCAGCGACTGTGTTCCCGGGCGTAGTGATAGCCCGCTTCCACCTGTTCGCGCGTCCGCAGATCGAGCGAGACACCCGTGGCCAGGTCAGTGTCCTTGGGTTTCATGGCCACAGGCAGACCGAGCTCGCAGGCCGCGGCCCAGGCTTCTTCGATGGTCGTGATCAGCCGGCCTACCGGAATGGGAATGCCGGCAGTCTGGAGCAGCTGCTTGGCCAGGTGCTTGTCCGTGGAGGCCGTCTTCGCCACGGCGCTGATGTCGTCGGTTTCGGAGGCCTGGCAGCGATGCTGCTTCGATCCCTGTCCCAATCTCAGGAAGCGCGGATATTCGGGACTCAACTTCACCGCAGGGATGCCGCGAGCGCGGGCCGCGTGATAGATGACCGCAGTGCTGGCGTAGAGCCGCTGTTCGTAGGCCAGATCGCGCAGACGGCGAAGGTCCTCTTCCAGAGGCATGCTTCGTCCTTCCGACGCCGCCTGGAGCAGGCGCGCGGTCGTCTCCAGCGCCGCCTCGCCGACCGTCTCCTCGGCAAATTCACTGGCTACTCGAAAGAGTCCCGGCTGAGAGGGGGAACCCCGAACGGCAGTGAAAGACACAGGCGTCCCCGCCATCTCCTGCAACTTCAGCACGGCCTGCCCGAATGCCTGAGCAAGGCACAGGAGCGAGGTCGCGGCCTGTTGCGGCTTCTCAGGCTTGGGGTCGGGAAGATCTGCGAGGAGGCGAGCCATCGTTCGCTGGATGTCCTCGGCAGACCAGTTCAATCCATCGCGCAGGTCCAACGCCGCTTCGATAACGGGGCAAGCGGCCCAACTGTTCGGGCCGCGCAAGCACCCCGATTGCCGAATGTTCATGGATGCTCCGCTGGCAGGACTCATTCGAGGGAGGAACAATCAGAGTATTGAGTCCATCCCGAGAGTGCCAGGCAGCAGGGATTCAGAAGGGGAACACAGGAGTGCAGGCAGCCCGCCAAGCCGCAAGCGGCAAGAAGTTGTTCAGTCCGGCTCAGTACTTCTTCAACGCCTGCAAGTGGCGCGAGCCGAACTTTGTCGCGGAGGGACGCGGCCGGGAGAGCGCGTCGCGCAGAGCGGAAATGAATGCCTTGCAGTTGGGCCAGCGATTCGTCCAGTGCGGATCGAGGGCGCGAGCGACGACAGGACACTCGGCCGTACGCACCTTCTTCAAATCGATCGGCAAGCCGCGCGGGCCATTGGCGACCATCGGCGGATTCAGCGCCCGGCCTCCCGTCACCAGCTCGCAGTAGGTCACCGCCAGGCCATACTGATCGGTGTGCGACGTGACCTTGCCCTCGTACAACTCCGGAGCCGCATAGGGAGGCGTACCCATGAATTGCTTGCCGTGAGTCGATGACAGCGATCCCATGCACAATCCGAAATCGGCCACCTTGAGCGTGTCTTGCAGGACAAGCAGATTCGACGGCTTGACGTCGCAGTGCTGCATGCCGTGTCCGGCCGAGGACAAGCCGGGCCGCGACTGTTCCGCCAGGAAATCAAGGCCCGTCGCCGCCTGGTCGAGCAGGTCGAGCAGATGATCGCAAGGAATGTGCCGGCCCGTCTCCTCGCGATAAATTTCCTCCAGTTCGAGGAGGTTGCCGTCGGCGCGGTCCATCACCAGGACGATGTACTGCTTCAGGGCAACGACGTCGTGCAGGCGGATTATGTTCGGATGCTTCATCTCGCGTAATTTCAGCAGCATGCGGATCTCGTTGGCCACGAGAACGCTCTGCTGATTGCGGCAGTCGAGGAACTTGAGCGCGGCAAGAGAACCGTCCAGCCGAGTCGCTTCCCAGACGTCGCCGCAGCCCCCCTTGCCAAGACGGCCGGAGAGACAGTAACCGGGGATAGGTTCGTGGCCCAACTCAAACACGGCCTCGATCCTCTCGTAAAAGAAAGCTCAACACGCCGGGGATAGGACACTCAAGCCTAGATCGCGATCCGCGATTTGCAACTCGGCCTTCACGGAAAAATAATCCGCGCCTTGTTACACTTCTCCGCTTGACAGGTCAGACAGTTTGTTTTACCTTCTCACTCAGACAAGCTGTTTGAGAGGATGATGGAAGCAATGGTGGAGCAACCGTTCAAGGACGTCAGCGATGCGGAGCTGGCGGTTTTGCAGGTGTTGTGGGACCGGGGGCCTTTGCCCATCCGGCAGGTGACCGATGCGCTCTATCCCGACGGGACAGACGCGAGTTATGCCTCAGTGCAGGTCTTCCTGTGCCGGCTGGAGGCGAAGGGACACGTCAGCCGCGACCGCAGTGGGCATGCGCACATCTTTCACGCCGTGACGGGCCGCGAGGCACTGGTCGGCCAGCGCTTGCGCGTGATGGCCGAGCAGCTGTGCGGTGGGTTGATGGGGCCGCTGCTGACGCAACTTCTCAAGGCGGAGACGCTGACCGACCAGGAGCGACGGCAGCTGCGCCAGTTGATGGATGAACTGGACCGAAAGAAGCCCGGCCCTGAAGGACCGGGCTAAATGCAGAAGCCCCCTGAAGGGGGCTGAAGACAGGGGTATCAGTCCGGCACAGGGTGCTGAGGACAAGCAGTCTAGCCTCCTTCAGGGGGCTTCTGCATTT
>JBBSDR010001087.1:0-3453 GCA_038240465.1 Gemmatales bacterium | reverse complement strand
TTCGGCGAAGGTCTCGCGCCAGCGTTGCAGATCGGCCTTGCGCGGATTCAGTCGTTTGCCGTGCTTCGACTCGGCGCGTACGCTGATGTGCACGTGCGGGTTGGCCTGGTGGTCGTGAAGCACCATCACGTACTTGTGGTCTGCCAGCTCGGCCTGTGCGAATTCGCGGGCTGCGCGCTGCACGATCAGCGGGTCGGTTCCCCGCGGCATCGACAGCATGATGTTGAAGGCCTCGCGCCGATCAGCGACGTCGTCGATCAAGGTACCGCCAAAGCGCCAGTCGTCGGCCAGCTCGAGCAGGCTCTCCTTGCCTCGGGTCGACAGGCCTTGCTCGTCCTCGATGTCGAGTCGGCCGTTCTTGCTGATGTAGCGCAAGTGCGCGGCGATCGCCTGCATCCCCCGGCCGCCGCCAGTCACCTTGACCATGACCTGCGGCGCCCGCCGGACGGCCGTCGCTTCGACGCGTGCGCGGATCGCAGCCGCGCGACGCGCGAGGTTCGCGATCAGTTTCGGTTGTGGCGCCACCTTGACCACGCGGTTGCCGGGATAGAAGAGCCGGTCGCCCCATTGAACCAGGACACCGTCGATGCTTTGTGGCTGAGACATGTACATCTCTCCTCGAGCGCTACGCCAGCGATGGCCGAGTCGGCGCTGACCTTCCTCGGCGCGGTTGAAGATCAGCGAGGACGGCGGCCGCCAACGCCAGGTGATTGCGCACGTCGTGAGCGATCTCATCCAGCACCTCGCGGTACTCACGCGCCTCATGCCCAGAGCTCTGGCGAAGGAGGCTCGTCGACTGGCCCAGGTTGCGACCAAGCGTCGCCAGCGTGGCGTTGGAAGCGACCAGCGCCGCCAGGTGTTCGCCTCGCGTTCCGCCGCCGGCCGGTACGTCTGCGACAAGGCCTGCCACATAGGCGCCAGCCGCGACGCCTGCCGCTCTCGCCGCGGCCAGCGTGGCAGCGGCCTCGCCCTTCGACATGCGCAACGACAGCCGAACGCGCCTTTGTTCCGGCGGAAGGAAACAGGCGTGCGATCGGTCCGCGGCTGGGGACTCGACGCGGCCCAGCGAATCGGCCAGCGTCGCTCGGACAAAGTCCGACAGCGAGACGCCCCGAGCTCGAGCCCGGTCGACCAGCGCGGCCTTCATGCCGCGCCAGTCGACGCTGATTCGATCACGAGACGAGACGGCCACGAACCCGAGACTCCTGACATGCGAAGCGTGTCGGACAGCGGCGCCACCGCGCCTATCCTGCACTCACCAATGCACTCATCTTGTCCTCGATTCGGTCTGATTGACGTGATGAAATCGAGCCAAATTTCATCGACTTTGCAGCGTCCATCGATGGCCGTGTATAGCGGCTATACACAGCAACGTCAGCCTCGAGGAATGAAGGCGGCGAAGACCGCTCGATAGCTGTCAGCGCCTTCCGGGTTTCTTGTAGAACCTGGCCGCGGACACTGCATGGTTCCTGAACTCCGGGTCCTGCATGATCGTGTTCGCCGCCAGCCAGAACATGACCTTGCAGCTCGTGCACGAGACGAAGTCCGTGACGTAGGTTGCCTGTTCGGCGCGCCGTACCGTCACGCGCTCGAAGTTTTCACCGCCGCACTGGCAGACGAGGCCGAAGTCTTCGAGCACAGAGCACTTGAGCACGATACTGGATGGATGTACAGTATCTCGCATGGATCGCGCTTCAGGCAAGTTCTTCGACGTGGAGTGGACTGCGAACTGCGCTCGCCGGCTGCGCGAGCGCTGGCCGCATGCCGACCTGACGTCGCTCGAGGAAGCCGCAACCGAGCTATGGAATGACGCTGAGTTACGGGCGATGTCACCGATAGAGGCGGCGGAAAAGTGGCTGCAGCGAGGAACGCCGCGTCGAGTCTGAATCGGCTGGCTTCGCTGCGCGTCAAGCACGCGGTCGCTGCCTTAGTTGGCAACGACCCTCAGAAGTCTCAGTTCGCCGACCCGAACTGCACGGCGGTCTCCGCCTTCCTCACGCACGAAGATCATGCCGTCCTCGTCAGGCGCCGCCGACAGATCGATGAGAACGATAGAGCCGCCATAGTCGGCCTCCAGTGCCAGGACCGTAGCGCGTTCGCCGCGATGGCCATTGCCCTTGCCCCTCTGCATAGCAGGCGCCGATGCACGAGTCTCGCGGACACCGTCGCTGGTGTCCTGCTGCGCGCCGACCGCCGGCGACGCCTCCGACTTGAATGCCGAAAGGTCGGTGCGGCTGATCGTCTCGCGTCCTTCGACCCAGCTCTCCACCGCCTGCGGGGCCGCTTCATGCAGCCGTCGCAGTTCATAGAGCTCCGTCATCCCCCGGCACTTCCCGGAGCGATAGAGCTCGAGCAGCCACTCCGGGGCGTCGATCAAGGCGGTGACGAACGTGAGGTAGCCCCGCGTCTTGCCGAGCCGCCGGGCGATCTCGGCAAGGCTCTCCCCCGCGCCGATGCGTCGCTGCACGAACAGTGCCAGCTCCATCGGCTTCAAGGCTTCGCGCTGCTCGTTCTCGATAACCTGTGCGTAGCCATCGCCGAGGTCGGCCACGAATGCCGGAATCTCGTCCTTGCCAGCGAGCCGCGCAGCTCGCAAACGACGCGCCCCGAAATTCAGCAGGAAGCGGCCGGGCGCATCGGGATGTGCGCGGACCGATACCGGCTGACAAACCCCTCGATCGGCGATCGTCAACGCGAGCTCCTGAAGAGACTCCGGGTCGAACTCCGTGCGCGGCTGCCCCGGATCCTCGTCGATGAGGCCCACAGCGACCGACATCGGCTGGCCGACGGCTTCGGACGGCACCTCGTCGAGCGCCGCGAGGTCCCTAAGCTGCAGCGTCATGGGCGGCATCCTTCGCGGCGACGATTTCGGCGATGCGGGCCAGGCTCGGCTCGATCTCGCGCCATGCGTCTCGGGCCGCGGTCTTCTTCATCTCCCATAGCACCGCGCCCTGCGCCTGCGCCTCGCCGATGGCCGACCGACGCGGAATCGAGGCGATGTCGCCGAGTCGCTCCGAAAGAGGAATCAGAAGCGACTGATACTTGCGGACGACCTGGATCAGGTTGATTTTCTCGAATGGCGTCGCTTCCACCATCGACGGCAAGAGCCCGATCAGGCGCAGCTTCGGATTGAGAACCGCCTTGATCTTGCGCAAGCCGACACGCTCATGGTCGAGCAGTGCCGCGACGCCGTCCATCGCTTCCTGTTTCAGCTGGATCGGCGACAGCACGTGGTCGGTGGAGGCCAGCGCTGCGATCAGGCGGATGTCCGGGTTCGGGTTCGTGTCGATCACGCAGACGTCGAACCGCTGATCCATGCTGGACAGGAATGTTCTGAAGTTGCGTGCGAACGGCGTGTGCAATGTCGGCTGGCGCTCCAGACCCAGGAGCCCCCGGCCGCTCGCCGCCAGGACGAACGATTGCTGCGGCACGGCGGTGATGCCGCCGCTGAGC
>JBBSDR010001086.1:0-3454 GCA_038240465.1 Gemmatales bacterium | reverse complement strand
GTTTCCAGCGGCACCCGCCGTTCGAGGGCCTTCAACACCTCCTGCGGATCGTCGCCATAGCGCACCCGTCCCAGCACCTCTTGCAACTGCTCCTTGAGCGGCGACCGCGTTTCGTGAGCGGCCAGTTCCAGCGCGCTGAGGACGCCGCCGCCGCCGCGCAGCGACGCAATCATCAAATCGAGCGCGTCCCCCAACTGCGACTCGATCAGCAGCCGCCGCCGGGCCAGCCTGCCTGCTTCCATGCGCGCCCCCAGAAGGGCCGCGATCAGGGCGAAGGTCGAAGAGAAGATCAGGTTCAGCTTCACGAACCCGAACAGCAGCGCGAAGACCACCAGGCCGGCCAGCGGCGCGACCCAGACCTGAAAGCGGACGAATGGCTCATCCGCCGCCAGGGCCGGCGCTGCCGTTTCAGAGGCCGGTTGCTGCAGGCGCTGGCGCACCAAACGGCGCAGGCGCCGGCCCTTCCAGAGCCAGAGCATCACCCCGGCCCCGGAGGCGGCTCCCAGCAGCGTCACCATCTCACGCATCGCCGCCTCCCGGCTTGCGGAACAGCGACATGGGCACCTCGATGTCGCGCTCGCGCAGTTCCTCCACGAGTCGCGGCACCACTCCCGTCGGCACAAATTCGCCGAGGACCGCCTTGTTCTTTCGGCCGCGGCGCTCGAAGCGAAACAGCTCCTGCGTCTGCGGCGTCAGTCCTTCCAGCCCGGTGATCTCGATGATACTCGCCACGCGGCGCACGCCATCCTCGAAGCGGCGCACATGAACGACAAAATGCAGCGCCGACACCATCTGCTCGCGGATGGCGCGCGACGGCAGATCGAGACCGGCCATCAGCACCATCGTCTCCAGGCGCGCCAGGGCGTCGCGCGTGCTGTTGGCGTGAATGGTGGTCATGCCGCCATCGTGGCCGGTGTTCATCGCCTGCATCATGTCAAGTGCTTCGGGACCACGCACCTCGCCGACGATGATGCGGTCCGGCCTCATGCGCAGGGCATTGACGACAAGATCGCGCTGGGCGATCCGCCCCTTGCCCTCGACGTTGGCCGGACGGGTCTCCATGCGGACGATGTGGGGCTGATCGAGGATCAGTTCGGCCGCGTCCTCAATGGTGACGATGCGTTCGTCCGGCGGAATCGCCTCCGACAGCGCGCCGAGAAAGGTTGACTTGCCCGCGCCGGTCCCACCCGAGATGAGGACGTTCTTGCGCAGACGGACAGCGAAATCGAGGAAATCGTTCATCTCAGGTGAGAGCATTCCCAGCCGCATCAGGTCTTCGCGCCGCAATCGAGTCCGGCCAAAGCGGCGAATGGATAGCGTCGGCCCATCGATGGTCACCGGCGGCACCGTGGCGTTGACGCGCGAGCCATCCGGCAGACGAGCATCGACCATGGGCGACGCCTCGTCGATGTGCCGGCCAACGCGAGCGGCGATGCGCTGGATGATGCGGAGCAGATGCGCGGTATCGCGGAAGCGGACCTCTGTCGCTTCGAGCTTGCCAAAGCGTTCGATGTAAACACTGTTGGGACCGTTGACGAGAATATCGCTGACGGCGGGATCGGCCATGAGGGGAGCGAGCGGACCGATGCCGAGCGTCTCCTCGAGGAGGTCGTCGGCGAGTTGCCGGCGTTCGGCGTCGTTGAGGGTCAGTTCGTCCTGGTCGAGGACGCGAGCCACGAAGTCGCGGACGACCCGGCCAAGTTCCTCCTCACCGGCCGAGAGCAGATTGGCCTGGTCCAGTTCATCGAGCAGGCGGGCGTGCAGCGCGGCCTTGACGCCCTGGTGCTGTCCATGCGGGATGCGTCCTTCGGCTTTCGGTGTTTTCAGGCTGGAGTCGGTCGGCCGGGCGCGTTGCTGAACGCGGTCGGCCGGCAGCCCCAGGGCGGCTTTCGACAGGATCGAGCGCGGATCGTTCTCGGACATGGAGGATCTCCCGCCGCTTGCGGCTTAGCGGTCACTTCGTTGGGCGTGTGGCGCGGGCGGGACGGCCCACGGGCTTGATGGCCTCGACCTCATCGACCAGCTTCCACAGCGCCGGCACGAAGCGCGAGAACCAGCCGCTGGCCGTCAGAATGTAGGGCTTGCCGAGGTTCGCCGCGATCAGCAGCTTCTTCTGATACGGAATCACATGATCGATACTGCGCTGAAGCCGGGCCGAGACGTCCTCCGGCTTGAGGTTGCCCGCGAAGCTCGAATAGCGGTTGATGATGACGCGCTGCCGTTCGGCCGGGAAGCCAAGCGTCTCCAGCACCTGCAGCAGTTTCGCCGCTCCCAGGACGGTCGGCACGACGCTCTCCAGCACCAGGTAGGCACGGTCGCAGAGGTCGAGAATGGCGATCATCACGCCATCCAGCAGCGGAAAGCAATCGACGATGACGTGATCGTAAGCGCGGCGGCCGAGCGTCAGGACCCGGGCCATTACCTCGTCCGTCACCTGGGCGGCCTCGACGGCGTCGGCCGGCGCGGTCAGCAGATGCAACCCACAAGGATGCGGCACGGCGAGCTGGCGCAGCAGGGTTTCGTCGAGGCGGTCGCGCTCGCGGACGGCGTCGGTCAGCGAGGTGGCCGGCTTCAGGTCGAGCATGGCGGAGGTGACGCCGAGTTGCAGCGAGGCGTCGATCATCAGCACTCGTCCCGGATGGCGCGTCGCCAGGCCGCAGGCAGTGTTGATCGCGAGCGTCGATTTGCCAACTCCGCCCTTGTTGCTCATGAAAGCGGTGATCGCGCCAATGTGGGCCGGGCCGGCGGGTGCCGGCTTCACCAGGCGATCGAGCAACTGTCCCAGGTCGGCGGTTGACAGAGGGCGGCGCAGGAAGTCGCGGACGCCGGCGCGGAGAGCGGCGATCAGGACGGCGCTCTCGGAGATGTCATGTCCGAACACCTCGGCGGAGAAGACGGCGGCGACGGCAGTCTCATGCGAGGCGTGGGCGGCTTCTTCGGCAAACAGTTCGAGCGGCCTCAGGTCGCGGCCCATCTCGATCAAGGCGAGGGTCGGCCTGCGCCCGCGGAGCATTTCCAGTCCCTGGCGCACCTCGGAAGCCTGATGAACGACAGCGCTGATGTCTTCGAGCGCACCGAGGGCGGAGTCAACTTCGCGGCGAAGTTTCGGATCGGCAGAAACAAGCAGAATGGTGACGTTGGCGGACACGGAAGTCTCAGGGGGAAGGGCCGAGATAACGATTGACCAGGGCAGGTGCGCGGAGCGGATCGCGAATATCAGCGCTGAAGGCGAATAACTGATTGATCTGATCGGCGGTCAAATCGGTGGGAAGTGTGCGGCCCACGGCGGTTGTCGCATTCTGACCGGCGACGTTGGTGCTGATGGTGAAGGTCAGCGAGCCGTTCGCCGCCGTCGCTCCCTGGACGTGCAGAAAACCGGTGACCCGATCCGCCCCGCCGACGTTCTCCACGAGCGGCACATAGCGATGAAGAGGATCGACAGTGGGAGCAACGG
>JBBSDR010001085.1:0-3464 GCA_038240465.1 Gemmatales bacterium | reverse complement strand
GTTCGGCCAACTCAAGTTCAAGCCGCTCAAGGGAGCCGAGAAGCCGGCGAAGATGATGTTCCTGACCGGCAAGACGGTCGAACACGCCAGTTTCCGCGAGCCGACCGCCGACGAACGCAAGAAGGCGCAAATGCGCGTCGAGGAGCAAAAGCGAACGAAGAAGCCGCCGACCGCACCGGCCTTCAGCGCTCGCGCTCAACTGGTGGATGTGGCGCTGCAAGCCGGCGAACGCGACTACTTCGCGAAGTCGCTCGTCAATCGCCTCTGGCATCGCTATTTCGGCCTGGGGCTTGTCTCGCCGCTCGACCAGATGCACTCGGCAAACGACCCGAGCCATCCCGAATTGCTCACCGCGCTGGCGAACGACACCATCGCCTCGGGCTATGACATCAAACGGCTGACGCGCGGTCTGGTGCTGAGCAAGACGTATGCGCGTTCGTCGCGCTGGGAGGACGACACTCCCCCGAAGGCGAACCTGTTCGCCCTGGCGCGAGTTCGGCCGCTGACGCCGGGGCAGATGGCCAGCGCGCTGCGCCTGGCGACGACCGATCCCCAGAGCCTGATCGCCAATCCGAAGGCGGACGATCTCGACAAGCGTCTGGAGGGCCTTGAGAATAGCGCCCGTGGCATGGCGTCGATGTTCGAGCAGCCGCGCGACGATTTCCAGATCAGCGTGATGGAAGCGCTGCTGTTCAGCAACAGCGACCGCATCCAGAAAGAGATCCTGAGCGACAGTGGCGATCGACTTCTGGGCCGGCTCAAGCAACTGAAGAGCACGGAGGAAATGATTGACGTCGCGGTCAAGAACGTCTACTGTCGATCGCCGAGACCGGAAGAAGTCGAGGTGCTGAAGGCGTTCCTGGCAAAGCGCGCGGAGCGTCCCGCGGAGGCGACGCGACAGATGGTATGGGCGCTGCTGACGTCCTCGGAATTTCGCTTCAATCATTGACAGACACGATCGCCGCTTGCGGCTTAGCGGTCTTTTTCTCCGCTAAGCCGCAAGCGGCGTCAGAGGGGCCTGACATGCGACGACCTTCTTTCTGCGGCTCGGCGTCCCATGCGCTGGATCGCCGGGCGTTCCTCGGGGCAGCCGGCGCGGTGGCCGGCGCCTTCGCCGCCGACATGACCGGACTGAGTGTCCTGGGTCAGCCGGCCTTTGCGAAAGACCTCAAGAAGCAGCAGAAACGCTGCATCCTCCTCTGGCTCGCCGGCGGCGCCAGCCAGCTCGAAACCTGGGACCCCAAGCCCGGCGCTCAGACCGGCGGCCCCTTCCGCGCCATTCCGACGAGCGTCCCCGGCGTTCACATCAGCGAGTTGATGCCGCAGATGGCCCAGCGGCTGTCGAAGCACACCTGCATCATTCGCTCGCTCAACACCCGAAACGGCGATCACGGCAGCGGCGCCAAGATGATGATGCGCGGCCGGCCCGATGAGGCCAACCTCAAGTATCCCGACCTCGGCGCTGTGCTCGCGAAGGAACTGGGCCAGGTCGATAGCAAGGTGCCGGACTACGTCAGCTTCTACTTCTCGACGGAAGGTCGTGACTTCGCTCCCGGCGCGGCGGGCTTCCTCGGCGCTCGCTACGCGCCGATGGAACTGTACAAGACGATGATGCCGGAGAACATCAGCAAGTTGTCCTCCATCAGCG
The DNA here is from genome assembly GCA_038240465.1 of Gemmatales bacterium. Lineage (GTDB taxonomy): Bacteria > Planctomycetota > Planctomycetia > Gemmatales > Gemmataceae > JBBRIK01. The sequence continues at coordinate 1,816 of JBBSDR010001085.1, read as the reverse complement.
ACAGCGATCATAAGGAACGCAGCGACCTGCGCGAGTTGCTGTCCAAGCAGTTCGAGCGCGGCCGGCAGTCCTCGACGCTCAGCAGCCACAACGAGGCGTATCAGCGGGTGCGCGGCCTGATGGCGTGCGACAAGCTGTTCGACATCGAGCAGGAGCCGCAGAAGATGCGCGACCTGTATGGCCCAACGCAGTTCGGCGAGCAGGTACTGGTCGCACGCCGGCTGATCGAGGCGGGTGTGCCGTTCGTCCGCGTCGCCCGCGCCTGGTGGGACAGCCACGGGCAGAACTTCGAGACGCATCAGGAGATGGTGCCGGAGTTGGATCACGTCATGGCGGCCCTGCTGGACGATCTGGAGCAGCGCGGTCTGCTGCAGGATACGCTGGTGGTGACGCTGGCGGAGTTCGGCCGGACGCCGGGCATCAACAGCAGCCTGGGACGCGATCACTTCGCCAATGCCTGGAGCATGTCGCTCTCGGGCGCCGGCGTGAAGCCTGGCGCGTGTTACGGCAAGACCGATCCGACCGGCAACCGCGTCGTCGATGGCCAGGTGGCTGCGCCGGAGGTGTACGCCACGATCTACAGCGCTCTCGGCATTCGGCCTAACAAGAACTACTACGTCGGCGCGCGTCCCATTCCGCTGACCGAGCCGAACACGAAGGCGATCAAAGACGTGCTGGCGTGACCCAATTGAAGATTGACGATTGTCGATTGACGATTGCATCGTCTCGACAATCGTCAATCGACAATCATCAATCGACAATCACGAAGAGAACCTTCCATGGCCGTCAATCCCGATAAACTCAAGCAGACCGTTTCTGTCGGCCGCCGCGACATTCTCCTGTCGATCGCGCGCGTCCCGAACAGCAATCGCGCTTTCCTCGGCTGCTCCGATTTCAAGGTCTACGAGGCTGACCTCGCCTCGACCAAGGACACGTTCAAGGAGATCGGCGCTCACTCCAGCTACGTCACCGGCGTGGCGCTCGCCGGCAAGCACGTCGTCTCCGGCTCCTACGATGGCCGGCTCATCTGGTGGGACAGCGACAGCAAGACTCAGGTCCGCGCCGTCGATGCCCACAAGAAATGGATTCGCCGTGTCCATGCCGCGCCCGATGGCAAGACGCTGGTCAGCGTCGCCGACGACATGGTCGCCCGCGTCTGGAATGCGGCCGATGGCAAACTGATTCACGAATTGCGCGGCCATCAAGAGAAGACTCCGCACCACTACCTGTCGATGCTCTACGCCTGCGCCTTCACGCCGGACGGCAAGCACATCGCCACCGGCGACAAGGTTGGCCACATCGCCATCTGGGAAACGGCCACGGGCAAGCAGGTCGGCGCTGTTGAGGCGCCGGTCATGTACACCTGGGACCCGGCACAGCGACGCCACTCCATCGGCGGCATCCGTTCGCTGGCCTTCTCGCCGGACGGCACCCTGCTGGCTGTCGGCGGCATGGGCAAGGTCGGCAACATCGACCATCTCGAAGGCAAGGCCCGCGTCGAGGTGTTCGACTGGAAGAAGAGCGAGCGGACACACGAGTTTCCTGGCGATCGCTTTGCCGGACTGGTGAACTATCTCGCCTGGGCGCCCGATGGTAGTTGGCTGCTGGGCGCGGGCGGCGCGGGCGAGGGCTTTCTGATGTTCTTCGACCTGAAGACGAAGAAGGTGCTGCGTCAGGAGAAAGCGCCGATGCACGTCCACGACGCCGTCCTGAATGAAACTCGCGATACGATCTACGCCGCCGGTCATGGGCGGCTGGTGACATTCGAGATGAAGGGCTGACTCTCCGTGGTGCAGGCGGCTCGCCTGCTCTTTGC
>JBBSDR010001084.1:0-3467 GCA_038240465.1 Gemmatales bacterium | reverse complement strand
TTCTTTTTTCGGATTTCGGATTTCGGATTTCGGATTTTCTTGACGAGGATTTCGGTTCTGCATGTGGATTTCGGTTCTGCATGTGGATTTCGGATTGACCGCCGGCCCGGATCGCAAGACCATGCAGCGAGCGATCGGGGTTTTCGTCCATTCCCTTTACCGGCGGGAACTGTATTGTGCTGAGCAATCGTATACGTCTGGGATCGTTGTGGATCTCGCAGGTGGCGCGCGTGCTGGCCGACTGGGGCCTGCGCATCACCGCGTTTGAAGAAGTCCGCCGGGGTGGGGGACCAGATAGCGACTCGGCGTGGCATCTGACCACCGCGGTCTTCATCGCGCCCTTCATTTTGCTTGCGCCGTTCCTCGGCTGCCTCAGCAACGGCCTGCCGCGCCGCTGGGTACTGACCGCGGCCGCGCTCGTTGGCGTGGCCGGTGTGGCGGTCTTTCTCCCGGGCGGACCCTGGGTGGCGGCGCTGGGCGTCGTCGCTCTCGGTTCGGCGCTCTACAGTGCCACTCGCTATGCCATGCTTCGGGCCGCGGCCCAGGATGCACGTCTGCCGTTGACCAGCGTCAATGGCTGGATCGAACTCGGCGGCATCAGCGCCATCGTCGGCGGCATCATCGTCGGCTTGCAGCTAACGGAGGAGACCGAGTGGGGCATACCGCTGGCCATTGCCGTCGTCCTGGGCCTCAGCGTCCTGGCCGTGCTGGCTGCTCTTCCCTGTGCGTTTCCTTCCGACCGGAGCCGACCTGAGCCACCCTTGCAAGCCGTGGCGGGATTCTTCCGCGACGCACGGCGCGTCTTTGTGGATCCAGAAGCACGCGGCTCCCTGCTGGCCCTGGCCGCGTTTCAGGGGGTAATCACCGCTGGCTCGGGGGCAGCCTTTACCCAGGTGCTAAATAACCAGATGGCCGGCCACAGTGCCGCCCTGCTGTCGCTTGGCCTCCTCTGCGCCGGCGTGGCCCTGGGTTGCGCTCTGGCCGCCCTCCAGAGCAACACTCGCCGCTGTCTTGGCCTGGTGCCGTTTGGCCTGACTGGCCTGGCCATCGCCGAGGTCTGGACGGTCCTGGCGAACGAGAATGGCATCGCGCCGGCAGCACCGAGCTTTCTGCTGGGACTCGTGGGCGGGCTGATCAATGTGCCGCTCCGTTCGGCTTACCAGGCAGCAGTCCCGGCCGACGCCCGCGGCAACGCGATGGCGGTAATGAACACCGTCATCTATCTGCTGACCACCCTTGTCGCCGTGCTGATGCTGCTGCTGATCCAGAGCGGCTTGCTGGCCTCGCCCCAGTCGCAGTTGTGGTTCCTGACGCTGGTCGCCGCCGCGGGAGCGGTCCTCGCCTGGCGCGTCCTGTTTCCCCAGTCCCTGGAACTGGTCGTCGAGTGGATCCTGACGCCGATTCATCGCACGCACGTTCATGGACCCGGAGTGGGCCGAATTCCGCAGCGCGGGCCACTGCTGCTCGTCGCCAACCATACCACCTACTTCGATCCGTTCTGGATCGCCAAGCAGGCGCCGCGGCGCGTTCGCCCGCTGATGACGGCCAAGTTTTACGATCTGCCCGTGATCGGCTGGCTGATGAAGAACGTCATTGGGGCCATTCGCGTCCCCCAGGTGAAGTTCCGCCGCGAGGCGCCGGAACTGCAACTCGCCATTGAGGAGTTGCAGCGCGGCGGCTGCGTGCTGCTGTTTCCCGAGGGGATTTTGCGGCGAAAAGAGGATCGCATTTTGCGACAGTTCGGTCAGGGGGTCTGGCACATTCTGCGCGCGGTGCCGGAAACCCAGGTCGTCGTTTTCTGGATCGAGGGCGGCTGGGGCAGTTACTGTTCGTACAAGGACGGCCCGCCGATGAAGAACAAGAAACGCGACTTCTGGCGGCGGATCGACATTGCCATCGAGGAGCCACAGGTGTTGCCGTCCGAACTCCTGGCCGATCAGCGCGCGACCCGCCGTTACCTGATGCGCGCCTGTCTGGAAGCCCGGCGGCACCTGGGGCTGCCAGTGCCGGAAGAGATCATCCCGGCCCCTTCGGATGCGCTGGAAGAAGCCGATTCCGTGCAGCCATCCGTGGAGCTATAATGTCGTCATGTTGAGTCCCGAACAGCATCTGGATAACCTCGTCCGCCACATGGAGATGGTCCGCGCCGCTTGCCTGCTGCTGGGCAAACGCCTGATCGCCCAGGGCCGGCCGGACTTCGGCCGCATCCTGATCGCGCGCGGTTTCGTTCACGACGTCTCGAAGTTCTTCGGCATCGAGTGGGACTACCTGCACGCCGGCCGCGACGTTCCCGAGGACGAACTGAAACTCGCCATTCGCCAGCACACGCTGACCAATCCGCACCACCCCGAGTACTGGGGCGGCTTCAGCAACATGCCGGAAATCGCGATCGCCGAGATGGCCTGTGACTGGTACGCCCGCGGCGCCGAGTTCGGCACGGGGCTGCGCGACTGGATTCATGAGGTGGCCATCCCTCGATACCGGATCGATACCGGCGGTGAACCCTATCGCTGGCTTGTGTCATTCGTCGATCTGCTGCTGGAAAGTCACTTCGCCGATGGACATTGATTCAGACTCCCTCTACCGTGCCGGTTGACACCATTGCACCGATGAAATAGGGTTGAATGTGTGACTCGATCCAGAGCGGCGGCGCGAGAGTTGGATTTCGTGCGCCCTGCTTCCAATTCGTTTGCGTGAGCCAACATGCTGCAGCGGTTTTTCTCTCTGTGTCGCCGGCTCGTCGGCGGGAAACCCAGGCCCTCTCCCGCAGCCGGCGGAGATGCGGGAGACGAACGCCGCGTCTGGCTTCGCCATCCCTCGGTGGCGCGGGTCAACATGCAGCCGCTGGCCGACGGCGTCAATGGCCGACTGTCGGCGCGCGTCCGCAACGTCTCGCGCGGCGGCGTCAATCTCGCGGTCAGCCATCGCTTCACGCCCGGCGACATGATCAGTATCGACGTACCCGGCAACACAGCCGAGCAATCCTCGACGGTGCTGGCCTGCGTCGTTCATGTCAGTCAGTTGCCGAACGGCTTCTATTCGCTGGGGTGCGCGTTCTCGGAGATGCTCGACGAGGACGATCTGGCGGGGTTCGTCAGCAAGAAGGAGCGACCGAGCAACGCCGAGCAACGCGGTTGGGCCAGGCACATTGCAAACGTGACGGCCGCCTATCAGCTCGTGGCCGATCCCGAAAAGAAGACCTGGCAGGCCAAGGTCATCAACCTGTCGCTGGGCGGCATCGGCCTTCAAGTGGATCAGGCCATCGAGACGGGAGCATTGCTCAACCTCGAGTTGCAGAAGGCCGGCGGCCAGGCCCGGACGATCCTGGCGTGCGTCGTCCACGTCCTGGCCCGCAGCGGCAACGAACGGATCCTGGGTTGCAACTTCATCAATGAACTGAGCGAGGCGGATTTCCAGGCGCTGCTGTGATTCTTGCCGCTTGCGGCTTAGCGGTCTTCAAGACCGCT
>JBBSDR010001083.1:0-3468 GCA_038240465.1 Gemmatales bacterium | reverse complement strand
CGATACTTCACTGTTTCGCATCACCCGATCATTGACAACCACCTTCGACCTCAGAGCGCTCATAAGCTTCGACTTTTCGGCGTCTTCTCGGTCGCGCTGCTGCCGATACTCCCTCTCCCTGTTGGCCTGAGCGTTGCTGGCCTCGGAGTATTCGGTCTGTCGCTTCTGGCTTTCAGTAGCGTTCCGAAGCAACAGGTTGAGAAAGCTGATCACGATCCCCGATCCGTCCCCATAAGTGGCACCAATCTTGACGTTCGCTGCGTTCTGCGCCAATGCCTTGCGGATGTCCGGTATGATTGCCTTTTCCATCGACACCCCGGCCTCAGTAAGCTTTTGGACCAACATCAGGATCTCGCTCTCCTTCTCCAAGTCCTCAATACGAACGCACAAGCCAGGGCGCGACGTTGCTGATCCTTCCGTCTCCACAGCCTTTGCAAACTTCCTTGTTTTCTGCTCCGGCTCGTCGTCAGGGGAGTAGATGGCGTTCTGCCACGTCTGCGGCAGAGCGTTCTTGTCGTCGGCATTGTCGAGCAGATTAAGCCCAACGAGCTTGTGAACGATGAGGCCGACAGCTTTCCTGCTGATCCCGGTCTTGTCGGCGATGTCAGTATTGTTCTTCCGCTTGCTGTGGGCGCAGCAGAAGTAGACGGCCGACAGTTCAACCGCGTTCTTCTAGCCCGGGAAGGGGTTCGTCAACGGTGTCACAACGGGGAAGTAGTACGGGTGCTTACAGTTACTGGCCCAGTCGAATGCGTCAGCTTTGTCTTGTGGTGGCACTGCCGTCCAGCCTTCTTTCGATTGGGTCACCAGCCCGACCGAAAGCAACTCCTTTAGCGCAGCGGAGACGGTTCGCTCCGCGATGCTCAGACCACCGAACAGTTTTGAGAGACCTCTGGCGGACTCGGGGCGTGAGAGGCGCTGTAGCTTCGCGTAGCACAACCTGCCCCGAATAGAAAGCTTTCTTCGCATCTGTGGCACCAGTACGTTCAGATGCGTGGCCTCTTGCTTCGGTAGTTCGTCTAGGGTATCATTCATTTCAAGATCCTTTCAAACGCCACCAAGCAGAGTCACGGGGTTTGCCGTTTATTGACCTGTGTATTATAGCGTCGAGTGTCCATACATTGCGATATACAAATTCTATCGCTTTTTATGTACGAAAAGACTCACAAGCGATGTACAGAATGACTCACCTTACTGTGTATGAAAAGACTCACCCTTCGATGTTGGAAAAGACTCATTTGATATGTATGGACCCACTCAGCCTGGTGTTGGAAACGACCCACCAATGAATAGGAATGAGTAGGATTGAGAAAAGGACTTCAAGAAAAGGATGGCAAGAAAAGGCTCGCTAACCTGCCGGTGGCAGCGAGCCGGTCCTGACGCCCCGAAATGCCCTGCGGTAGTCGGCTCCCGTCCCATGCGTGCTGGCCAAGGGTTGGCCTCGGTCCCGCGCATCGGGCATTTGCTCCCATGCCTTCTCACCAGAGGTATCGCACGTCCTCCGCGAATCGCAATCCCTACTCCTCAAGCACCTATGGGCCAGATGTTGCGCACGTTTTTCGCGAAGCGGCCATTGGTTTCCTCACCAACTCGCCAGAATGGTTCACGGTTTTCAGCGAAGTGGCGATGCGTCCCCATGCGTCTCGGGCAGAGTGGGATACGCTCCCATGCGTTTCCACCAGAGTTAGTCTACCATCCCATGCGTCTTGGGCAGAGGTGGCGCACGACTTGCGCGAAGTGGCAATGCCTGTCCACGCAAATTTGCCAGAGTCGTCAACAAGCTCCCGCGAAGAGGCCAAGTGGCCCCATGCTTCGGTGGCCCAAGTGGAATCACACCACCCAGCGTAGCCGCAGGCGGCGCGGTTGCAATCTCGGCGCAAACGCCGACGCCGTGGCCGACCGCGAACTCGACGTGGCGTCGGTACAGCATCGCCATCTGGGCGTCTTCGCGGTCGTGGGCGTTACGCCCCTTCGGCGTCCGTTTGCAGAAGACCGCCGAGCCGTCCGGTGCCGAGACGCTGAGGACCGGCTGGTCCTTCTTCATCGTCGGCATCGCCTGCCCGTTGACGAGGAACAACGTGATGACCCAGCCGTGGTCCCGCTTGCGGACCTGACCGCGCACCAGTACATCGGGGCATTCGGGATCGACGGCGAGAGGACCGACCGCACCGACGCTTGATGTCGATGCTCCGCTGCGCGGTCGGCGCTTCCAGACCCGGCGTCGTGATCTCGGACAGACGAAAGCACCAGCACGACCGACGAAGCCCGAGGGAAAGACGAATCAGCACGCCGACCTCATCGACCATCGGGCAGGGATCAAGGGCTTCGTCACCGCAGCCCAGGTCGAGGCGGTCGTGCGGCAGGTGTTCCCAGATGGAACCGAGGGGATCGACCCCTCGGCGAACAAGAAGCGAGCCTCATTGCCAGCTTCCTGGCGAACAACTATTTCAGCGTGAACACCCGGCGTGCCTTCGCCACGGACCTGCGGAAGTTCACCAGATGGTTCGCCCAGGCCAACAAGGAACCCTTCAAGATCACCAGGGTCACGACCGGCGACGTGAGCAACTTCCGAGATCACCTGCGCCGGGACCGGGGGCAGGACGTCAGCACGGTCAACCGTCGCCTTGTCGCGATCAGAAGCTTCTTCAATTGGCTGGTGGAGGAGGGCCAACTAACGACGAACCCGGCGCGGAAGGTCAAGGAACTCAAACGACAAGCCCTGGCCCCGAAAGGTCTTGACCGGCCCCAGGTCTGCCGCCTGTTTCGATAAACCGAACTTCGTGGCGATTTTCGGGCGGCGGCGATCTTCAACTTTTTTCTCTTCACCGGCTGCCGGGTTGGTGATCTGGTCGAACTCGAACTCACCGACCTCCTCATCAACAAACGCAGCGGCACCGTCATCATCAGGAACGGAAAAAGCGGGAAGCAACGCTCGGTGCCGCTTCCCTTGCTGGCTCGGCGAGAGTTGCAGGCGTACCTTGAAACACGCCCGGCTGTGCAGAGCCGGTTTGTGTTCATCGGCGAACGTGGCGCGATGACCGACCGGGGCGTGCGGAACCTATGCAGCAAGTACGCGGCAATCTGCGGATTCCACATCCACCCGCATTTGCTGCGGCATTCAATGGCCCACCGCCACCTTGAAGACACCGGCAACGATCTCGTTGGGCTGGCCCAGATTCTCGGCCATGAAAGCGTGAGCAGGACAGCGCGATACACCAAGCGCGGCCAAGACGACTTGGCTGCGGCTGTGGGGAAGGTGAGTTACTGATAAAGAAGATAAATTGATCGGAGGCTTGGTCGATCTAGGAAAAGGAAAATCCCGCCTTGTGCAAGCGGGGCGCTGGCATGAAGAAACTGGCACTCGAAAAGCCGGATGAGCTTCGGCGGTTCATGAAATGACTGGTGGGCTGCGGGAAGATTGACGTATCCACGAAAAACGTCCGAATCGATTTCCGTCAAAGAAGACGG
>JBBSDR010001082.1:0-3481 GCA_038240465.1 Gemmatales bacterium | reverse complement strand
TCATCGTCATCTCCTTCTTCTTCTGGCGATCCCATGAGGAAGACCCCAGCGGGGATCAGCACGAAGTTCATACCGATCGAGTTCACGAGTGTGGGGACGACTGGCTCCAGCCCGGAGAGCAGCAATTCGCGCATCCGCTCATCGCGCTGCTGGCCCGTCCAATCGCTGTGGAAGTCGGATTGATGAAGGAGGCGGACCAGTTCAGAGCGCGGATCGTTATGATCTTCGAGCCAGTCGGCCAGCACCAGCCAGGTTGTGGCGGCGGTCGGGTGGTCCTCGACGATGGTTTGCAGGAAGCCTTCAAGAGTCGCCGACATCGGTTTCTCCTCAAACAAGGATCTGACGTCGCTCCGCTCAAGACTGATAATCGCTCGAAGGTCGAGTAATCGCGTCGGTCCCGTCTCCAGGCTGATCCGCGGGCTTTGGCGAGGAAGCGGGGCTGTTTTCATCAGTCTCGCGTCCAAGCGCCTTGCGGTTCTCTCTGCGAAGTTGCGCGATCGCTTCCCCAGCCGTCGTCTCATGCGGAACATCATCTCGTAACCAACTTGCGCTCCAGGCGACGGAGATTCCTAACGGGAGTCCGCGCCAGAGAGCAGTTCCCACGTTCTCGAAGAGATAGTCCCAGGACCACTGCTCCGTGAACTGCATGCAGCCGATGAAGACGGCCACGAGGATGCAAGTTCCCCAGACCAGCAAGATGATTTTGATCCCGCGTGGGAGAGCGGGTTCCGGTTTGGGCAGGACTGCCACGACGACGCGCCGAGCGATGTCGGGGTTTTCGATCGCGACCGGCTGCGGGTGTTGCGCAGGTGCGACCGTCTGCTCGCGCTGTCTCTCCAACGAGTCGAGATGGCCTCGTGTAAAACGACGACCACAGGAGGAACAACGCAATTCCTCCGATGCGTCCTTTTCAGGTGGATTCAGGACCCCGTCACACGCTGGACAACGAAGCAGTTCCATCTCGATCCTCAGGGAAAGGTTCGCTTGATCGCCTTGACGATCGGCTCGGTCGCGTGCGGCCATTCGGTCGGCTTGTACTTGATGTCCAGGTACGGCGTCTCGACCTTGCGGTTCTTCTCGCTCTTGCTGATCATCAGCGCATCGAGGATTCCCGTCGTCAAGAGTGTCCGCTCGACCGGATAGGGTGCATGCCCCGTCTGCATCATCGAATCAATCGCTTTCACCAGATAGATGAAGTGCGCGAAGGGGTCCGGCTCCTGAGTGTAGAACTGCGTCGCGACGGGTTTGTCCTGTCCCTTGAGCTGGCCCGCGAACACGAACGAACCGCCTGGCCCCTCGTGAACCCAGCCGTTGAGCATGGCCACGGCACCCTTGAAGCCATCGCGATACTCGATCAGGAAGCCGCCCGCCTCGGCATTCTTCGTCGTCACCTCGCGGATGTCGCCCTGAGCATGCGCCGGGATCAACGGCAGCGCCGCGTCGAGCAGTTTCTTCGACACACGGCCATCATCGATCGCCTTCCACATCCCGGGGCCGTCGAGGCACTGAACCGACTTCACTCCCGTCTCGCCGCCCTTGCGCCGCTCGGCCATGCACTGCAAACCTTCAAGTGCATGAAAGCCATAGCCCTCGAATGGCCCATAGCCGATCTGCAATCCCTCGGTCAGAAGGCAATCCTTGTCGAGCTTGAGGTTGGGCCGGCGATAGGTCACCGGGATCGACGAGCCGGCCATGAACGGCACGAACAATTCGCGCGTCCGGTCGTACATCCACTTGGCGTCCTCCCAGGTCGCGGCCAGGTGCTTGTCACTGAAGACGGGGACGGCTTTTTTCGTCTTCGCGAAGACTTTCGTCACCTCGTCGAGGAAGCGGCGGCGCGGATAGAGCTTCTGGCCACGGGCGTTTTCGGGATAGTCGCCATGCTCGCCGATGTTGATAACGCCATCGACCGCGAGCGTCTTGCCGCCGAGCGTGAGGGCCTCCTCGATGGTCGCACACAGCTTGAAGCCATACTTCTTGGCGAGCGCCCGGCTCATGTCCGCAGCCGGGAACTGATCGACGTACATCGACACGAGTTGCATATTCGGGCCATCCTTGCCGTCGTAGAGAAAGCCCTCGATGATCTTGCCGACGATGACGTCCGCATGAGACCACTTGCGATACTCCGTCACGACCGCCGCCACACGCTTCTTCATGCAACGCCCCCAAAGAGAAGACAGAAGAATTTTCACCACGGAATACACGAAAGAAACGAAAAAAAGAGAAAGACAGAAGCAGAAGTAAGAAAACAGAATACAGGGGAGCGAGGCGCGTGGTTTCAGCGAATGATTCTCTCGTATTCAAGGAGGGGGTAGTGGCCGAAGTTGACGAGAAGGCCGAGACGATGGCCGGTCGCTTTCAGGTAGTTGTGAACCTGGGAGCGATGTTCCTCGATGAGTTCCGACACGGCCTTGATTTCGAGTACGATCTTCTCGAAGCAGAGGAAATCCGGTTTGTACTTCTGAGTGAGAAGGTGTCCTTTGTAGAACAGTTCCAACTCTACCTGGGGGACGGCCGGCATATTGCGGAACCCGAACTCGAGTTGGAGGCACTCCTGGTAGACCGGCTCGACGAAGCCACACCCCTTCTCCTTGTACACCTCGAAGCACGCACCCAGAATGTCGTAGCTTTCCTGTTTGTAGAGCAGTTCCATCGTCAGTTCTCTCCCCAGAATCGCTTTGATGCTGCCTCTTTTCTTACTTCGCTTTCTCTTCTTCTCTTTGTCTTTTTTTCGTTTATTTCGTGTATTCCGTGGTTAAAATTCTTCCTCTTCTCTTACCACCGATCGACTTTGTGGACGGCGCAGGCGGCGGCTTCCTCGCCGTTTTTCGGCCGGAACTCCAGACCGACGTAGCCGCGATAGCCGCAGCCGTGCAGCGCTTTCAGTACGGCGGGGTAGTTGACTTCGCCCGTACCCGGATCGTTGCGGCCAGGATGGTCGGCGATCTGGAGGTACGCGATCGCGTCGGCGTCGAAGCCCTTCTTCATGTTCTCGATCGGGCCGCCCTCCTGAACGTACATGTGGTAGAGGTCCCACAGCAGCTTGACGTACTTTGAATCCACCGCCTTGATGATCTTCAGCGCTGGCGCGGCCCCGTAGAGGCAGTGGCCCTTGTGATCGACCTTGATGTTCATCGGCTCCAGGATCAGTGTGACGCCGTGCTTCTCCACGATCGGCGCTGCCTTCTTCAGACCGATGATGATGTTCTCGTGCATTTGCTCCTGCGTCATGCCGCGGACGTCGTTGCCGCCGACGACGCACATCATTTTGCACTTGAGCTTCTTCGCCGTCTCGCAGCCCTTCTCGACGTCTTCGATGAAATGCGCGTGGTTCTTCACCTCATTCAGACCGGGCGTAAAGCCCCAGGCGGTGAACTGCGTCACCTCCAACTTGAGCCGTTCGCACGTCTCCGCGACGGCCGGGATGTTCTTGTTCTGCCACGGCCAGAACTCGACTGCCGAGTAGCCGAGCGCGGCACTG
>JBBSDR010001081.1:0-3482 GCA_038240465.1 Gemmatales bacterium | reverse complement strand
TGACCCCCTTCCCCAAAAGAGATTTTCACCACCGGAGTTACGAGTTGCAAAGGCTCTGGAGTGACGAGCTTGCCGGTGGCGATATCCCACAACCGAACCTTCCCATCGGCGCATGTGGTCGCCAGACGGCTACCGTCGGGGGTGAACACCGCCTCCTCAATACTGTCCGGATGCTTCAAAGGCTCCGGCAGGGATTTCCCGGTATCGGCGTCTCGAATGCGAGCCAGGAACTGCCCCTTGTCCTTGTTCTCCTCAAAAGTCACAAAGCGGTAACCATCGGGACTGAAGATCGGCCGCTGGCTGGCGGAGCGAGAGTGTTCCACTGGCGGAAAGAGCGATTTTTCTTTGTCCAGGTTCCACATCCACATCTTGCCGTCACCCAGGACGAGGACCCGGGAGCCATCTGGGCTGCACTGACACGACCCCAACTTGCCGGCGTCCGGAATCACGATCACAGACCGCTTGCGCGTGGACAGGTTCCAAACGAGTACTTCGCCGGATTTGTCATTCGTGAGCAGGGTGAGCAAACGCCGGCTATCCGGGCTGAACAGCATATCGGTCAGCCCCGCTTGCGGCAGCCAGTCCGTGATTGGCTCACCTGTGGCAACGTCCCAGACGCGCACCTCGAAGGACTCAGGTTTGCCGGGTGGGGTGACAGGGCCGCGAATGGTGAGCACGCGCCGACCGTCCGGGCTGAACGACATGAAGGGAATGAGGTGTTGCCAAACTTCCGCCGGCAACGCTGTCTGCCGCGGACGCCCCGTGGCCGGATCCCAGGGGTGCGTGTTCCACTGGTCCTGCTGGGGAGCCGGCCGACGGCTGGTTGTTAGCACCATTCGGCCGTCCGGGCTAAAGAACACCGGCGAAAACTGCTCGCGCGGCCAGGGGGACGTAAGCTGCCGGCCCGTCACCGCATCCCAGAGCACCATCTCGTCGGGTTCCTTGCCACGGCCTCCCTTCCGGCCCGGGCCGACGGTGAGCACCTGACGGCCGTCCGGACTGTACAGGGCGTGATCGAACCGTTCGCCGGAACCGACCACGCAGACCAGCGGCGCAAACCGGGTCAGGTGGGCCGTCAAGCGAACGCGATGCATCTCGGCCCGCTCCATGTTGATCGCGTCGCGCCGGAGAGCCTCGCTCAGGCAACAGAGACCGGACGGCAGGTCTCCTCTCTCGAGACGGTGCATGGCGTTGGACAACCACAACCGTCCCAGCGCTTCCTGGCTCTCATCGGCCCGATCCTGGGCCAATCGCCTTTCCTTGGTCTCGCGCTCCTCTGCCTGTCGCGCGTCGCTGGCGCTCTGCAGGGCATGATCTCGGGCCGCAGAGATGCGGAAACTCGCCACGACGGAACCAATAGTTACGGCGAGGAGCAAACTGGCCACTGCCGCCGTGAGACCTGCCACCACTGGGTTGCGCCGGCACCATCGCCAGGCGTGCTCAACCCTCCCGGCAGGTCGGGCAACGATTGGCTCACCGCGCAACCATCGCTCGAGGTCTTCCGCCAAGGATTCGGCCGAACTGTACCGTTGCTGGGGATCCTTGACCAGGCATTTCAGGCAGATGGTTTCCAGGTCGCGGTTCACCCGAGAGTTGAGGGCGGATGGCCGCGCGGGATCTCGCTCCAGAACCTGGAGCAGCGTGTCCAGGGGCGTCGCCGCCTGGAAGGGGGGCCGGCCGGTAAGCAATTCGTACAGGATCGCTCCGAGGCTGTAGACGTCCGCCGCCGTGCTGAGTGCGCGGTGTCCGCGTGCTTGCTCGGGGGCCATGTAACTGGGCGTGCCGACGATGGCTCCCGACTGCGTCACCCGGCAACCGCCCTCGATCCGTTTGGCAAGGCCAAAGTCCAGCACGTGCGGCTGGCCATCCCGATCCACAAGGATGTTTCCTGGTTTGAGATCGCGGTGGAGGATGCCGCGCTGATGCGCAAAGTGGACCGCGCGTGCCACGGTTGCCAGCAGCCGCGCCGCCCGCTGAGCGTCGCCGACCAGTTGCGGCAGATGCTCGCTCAGGTTGCCGCCCTCGATCAGTTTCATCGAGAAGTAGTGCTGTCCCTGGTGTTCGCCGACCTCGTGGATGGGGACAATGTGCGGATGGTCGAGATGGGCGGCGGCCTGGGCCTCGGTGTGGAAACGCTGCACATCGGCCGGGGTGGCCAGTTCGGCGTTGAGGATCATCTTGAGGGCGACAATACGATTGAGGCTGACCTGTCTGACGCGAAACACCACACCCATGCCGCCACGTCCCAGTTCTTCGAGTAACTCATAGTCACCGAGATAGCGAACTCTGCACCCCGCGGAAGGAGCGGCTGTGGTCTCCTCGGTCTCAATCGTCGTCGGCTTGCCGGGAACAGACTGCTGCGCACGCATCCGCTCGACTTCCTCGGCTGCAGGTTCGAGGATCGGCTTTTCCAGGAACCCTTCAGCCGCGGCATGCGCCTTGAGCAACCCTTCGACGCGTTGCCGCAGGGCTTCATCGCCGGCACAGGCGTCCTCCAGGTACGCTGTTCGCTCGGCAGCGTTTCGCTTTTCCAGGGCGGTCTCAAAGATCGTTTCTTCAGTCATGGCAGGCGTTCCCTGAATGAGGCTGGCACAGGTTTCCTGTCTCCAATGCGAAATCCAGAAGCGAATTGGCTCACCGTGTTTGTAGTTTTTTCACCGATTACAGTGCTGTGTCGGGGGGAGACGCCGCATCGCGGGTGATTTCCTGATAGAGCCAGGCTCGGCAATACGTCCAGTAACGTTTGGCCGTGGCGGGCGAAAGGCCGAGAGCCTTCGCCGCTTCCGCGATCGTCATGCCTGCAAAGTAACGCAACTGGACCAGCCTGGCCTTGAGAGGATCCTGAGCGGCGAGTTTGTCCAGGGCTTCGTCGAGTGCGAGCAAGTCCTCATCGGCTTGTGGCGCAGCCAGTTGGGCTTCTTCCGCGTCATGGCGCCGCAGTCCGCCGCCACGCTTCTGGCTTTTTCTTCGCCGGGCATTCTCCACCAGGATGCGCCGCATGGCCTCGGCCGCGGCGGCGAAGAAATGACCGCGGCCATCCCAGTTCGACTCGTTCCCTGTGCCGACCAGCCGCAGGTAGGCTTCATGAACCAGCGCTGTAGCCTGCAACGTTTGCCCCGGTGTTTCATGGGTCAGTGTTTGTGCGGCGAGTCGGGGCAGTTCGTTGTAAACGAGTGGTAAGAGTTGCGCGGCGGCCTGCGAATTCCCCTGCTCGACGGCGTTCAGGAGTAGGGAGACATCATTCATTCCATCTTCGCCAGGGTCTGCTTGCTCTGCTGCAATATGGACTGGTGACGGGAACGGAGCGACGGCGCGAACAAGGCAATGACCAGGAACAGCCACATGTATCTTATGTTTATGTCGGGTGAGAAGATAGACGCAGGCGACTCAGTCCCCTCGCCTCGCTGAAGCAGTTTCGCCGGCAGTCCCGGGCTGGATTCATCGGTGGTTAGCAGGTCAACTCGACTCGCGCGTGAAAGACC
>JBBSDR010001080.1:0-3491 GCA_038240465.1 Gemmatales bacterium | reverse complement strand
CGCATGGAGCGGATCATCCTGACGGCGTGCGGCACGAGCTATCATGCCGCACTCGTCGGCGAGTACCTGATCGAGGAGTTCGCGCGCATTCCGGTCGAGGTCGAATACGCCAGTGAGTTCCGCTATCGCAATCCGCCGATCGACCGCAACACCATCGTGATCGCCCTGACGCAGTCCGGCGAGACGGCCGACACCCTGGCGGCCGTGCGCGAGTCGAAGCGCAAGGGCCATCCGACGCTGTCGCTGTGCAACGTCGTCGGCAGCAGCATCGCCCGGGAGTCCGACGGCGGCGTTTATCTGCACGCGGGACCGGAAATCGGCGTCGCCAGCACCAAGGCGTTCACGAATCAAGTCGCGGTGCTGACGATGCTGGCGCTCTATCTCGGCCGGATGAGGCATCTGTCGAGCTTGCAAGGGATGCAGATGGTCCGCGAACTGCGGGCGATCCCCGACGCGGTCCGGCGAGCGCTCAACTGCCACGACACCGTCAAGCAAGTCGCGGAAAAGTATTATCGGGCGAATAACTTCCTCTACCTGGGCCGGCAGTATCACTATCCGGTCGCGATGGAGGGAGCGCTGAAACTGAAGGAAATCTCGTACATTCACGCGGAAGGCTATCCCGCCGCCGAGATGAAGCACGGACCGATCGCGCTGGTGGACGAGGAGACGCCGTCGGTCTTCCTGATGCCGCGCGGCCCGATCTTCGACAAGGTGATGAGCAACCTCGAAGAGGTGAAGGCGCGCGGCGGCCCCGTGATCGCGGTGGCCTGCGAGGGAGATGAAGAAGTCCTGGCACGGGCAGACGACGTCATCTACGTCCCCGAGGTGCCGGAGTATCTGCAGCCGCTGGTGACGGTGGTGCCGCTGCAATTGCTGGCCTATCATATCGCGGTGCTGCGCGGCTGCGACGTCGATAAGCCGCGCAACCTCGCCAAGAGCGTGACGGTCGAGTGAGCAGCGCAGGAGACGAACCGTGACTGTCAATCGTGTCCCCATTCGGTGGTATTTCGGTTCGCGAGAACTGTCCGTTCCCGAATGGGTTGTCGATCTGGAATCGTTTCGCCGCTGGGCGGACGCCGATGATTTTCCCGACGAGGGCCGCATCTCCTGGCTGTGTGGCGAGGTCGCGATCGACATGAGTACGGAGCAACTCTTTACCCACGGCCAGGTCAAGACAAAGATGTCGGCAGTGTTGACATTCGTGGTCGAAGCGAACAATCTCGGGTATTGGTGGATCGATGGCCCGCGCGTCAGCAACGAGGGAGCAAACATCTCGGTCAATCCCGACGGCGTCTTCGTCTCCACGAACAGTTTGCGCTCGAAGGCAGTTCATCTTCGCGAGAGTATGCAGGATGTTGGGTACGTCGAGATCGTCGGTTCCCCCGACATGGTCCTCGAAGTGATCAGCAACAGTTCGGTTCGGAAGGATACCATTGTCCTGCGCGACGCCTACTGGAAAGCGGGTGTGAAGGAATACTGGCTCGTCGATGCCCGCAAGGAGCCGCTGAAGTTCGACATTTTTCGCCACACCGAACAGGGTTACGTCGCGACACGGCGACAGAAAGGCTGGCTTCGTTCGCAGGTTTTCGGCAAGTCATTTCGCTTGATGCAGTCAATCGACGTTCTCAACAAGCCCGCCTTCGCGCTCGAATCGCGTTGAGGGAGACATTGGGCGCGATGACCCAACACCAACGTCCGACCAAAGCGGATCTCGAAGCCGCTCGCCAACTCACTCTCCCCGACCTGATCGGTCCCGAGCTGCGCGTTCTCTTCAGCGGCATCAATCCGGGTCTTTACTCGGCGGCAATCGGCCATCACTTCGGCCGGCCCGGCAATCGCTTCTGGCCCGCTCTGCACGCTGGCGGCTTCACCGATCGCGTCCTCTCTCCTTACGAGGAAGCCACCATCTTGCCCCTCGGCCTGGGGCTGACAAACCTGGTCGCGCGGGCCACAGCATCGGCGGATGAGTTGACCGGCGAGGAGTTGATCGCGGGACGACGCCGCCTGGTTCGCAAGATCCGCCGCCATCGTCCCGCATACCTGGCAATCCTGGGAGTGACGGCTTATCGCACGGCCTTTCAGCGGCCCGAGGCGGTCCTGGGCCGGCAGCCCCACGCGATCGGTGATACGATTGTCTGGGTGCTGCCCAGCCCGAGCGGACTCAACGCTCACTATCGGCTCGCGGAGTTGGGGAAACTCTTTGCCGAATTGCGCGCCGCGCTAACGTGACTCATTTCGCCGAGAAGCGATAGCTCGTCGTCGATCGGTACTCCTTGCCCGGCCGCAGGATGGTCGAGGGGAAGTCCGGCTTGTTCGGCGAATCGGGGAAGTGCTGCGTCTCCAGACAGAAGCCGAAGCGATGCTTGTAAACCTTGCCGCCCTTGCCAGTGTTGGTGCCATCGAGGAAATTGCCGGTGTAGAACTGCAAGCCCGGCTCCGTCGTGAACACTTCCATCACACGCCCGCTCCCCGGCTCGACGACACGAGCCGCCACGCCGATTTCTCCCTTTTTCTGATTCAGAACGAAGTTGTGATCGTAGCCCTTGCCGAAGCGAATCTGTTCGTCGCCAGCGTTGATGCGCTTGCCGATGGCGGTGGACTTGCGGAAGTCAAAGGGCGTGTCCTCGACACTCTGCAGCTTGCCGGTCGGGATCAGCCCGGCATCGATGGGAGTGAAGCGGTCGGCGTCGATCGTCAGTTCGTGGCCGAGGATGTCGCCATTGCCGGCGCCGGCGAGGTTGAAGTACGAGTGATGCGTCAGGTTGACCGGCGTCGCCTTGTCCGTCGTCGCGTGATAGTCGATCCGCAATTCGTTCTTGTTCGTCAGAGTGTAAGTGACCGTGACAGTCAGCGTGCCGGGATAGCCCTCGTCGCCATCCTTGCTGACGTGCGACAGCTTGACGGAAGGCCCGTCCTCCCCATCGGCCGTCTTCGCGGTCCAGACGGCCTTGTCGAAGCCCTTGACGCCGCCGTGCAGATGGTTCTCGCCGTTGTTCCGGGCCAGGGTGTACTTCTTGTCGTCGAGTGTGAACTCGCCCCTGGCGATGCGATTGCCATAACGGCCGACGGTGGCGCCGAAGAAGGGATGACCGGCCAGGTAGCCGTCGAGCTTGTCGAAACCGAGGACGACGTCCTCGAACTTGCCCTTGCGATCCGGCGCGGTCAGCGACACAAGGATGCCGCCATAGGTGCTGATGCGCGCCTGCATCCCCTTGCTGTTGGTCAGCGTGATGAGTTGAACGGTCTGGTTGTCGGCGGTCTTGCCGAACGTCGTCTGGTCCACTTTCGCCTCCGCCATGCTGGCGACAAGGGCCAGGACGAAGCCGGCTGCCATCAAACTGCGTCTCATGGAGAGGTCCCTCGGTGATCTTTGTTTGGCCGCGAGCCTCTGGCGAGCGCGTGCGAAGAACGCGCTCGCCAGAGGCTCGCAGCCAAACAATTTCAATAAAGCTTCGGGATCGGCTGGGCGCTGCCGGGGAGGATCGGCGAGG
>JBBSDR010001079.1:0-3492 GCA_038240465.1 Gemmatales bacterium | reverse complement strand
TTGATCGTTCTCTGCTTGGAGTGCGCAGCAGCGTTGTTCCCAATCCGCACAACGACTACAGGTGCTATGCCTCATGTTTACCATGGCCATCTTTGTAGTCCGGCTACGTTTTTTGGCCAGATCGCCGGTGAACGGTTACATTGCTCGAAGACCTCAATCCGAGCCGTCGTTTCCTCTGGAACGCGCTTCAACCGCAGCTATTCGCGCCTCATAGGCATTCACGAAACGCACCCGGCGCTTGAACCGGATCAACATGGATTCACCTTCTTTTCGGCGGGCGGACACGGCCGGCGAACGGGCGAAGGTGTTTCTCGTTCAACCGGCCGGGCCTGCGGCGAGGATCAGTCGCCTACCCGATGCCTCTATTTTACCCGACGTACAGCCGCAGCGCTAGCCTCTCGTCAGTCGATAGTCCGGGTTCGCTTTCTTGCGACCCTTGCGCCCCTTCCGACCCGCTCCCGTTTTCGTCCGGGTCGCACGGGCCGGACGGGTCGCAAATTTCCGGAGCCGTAATCGTCGGCCTGGAATCCGTCTTGCCGAAGAGCCACTGCCTGACGTGTTCGGCGACGGCCTTTAGGCGGCTGTCTTCGATCCGCTCGCGATAGTGTCCTCCCATCGACGGGTCGGTGTGGCCCATGATGAGGTCGATGGCCACGGGGTCGCGGGCGGCGTCGGCGATGGTGCGGAAGACATGGCGGAGGGTGTAGAAGCCCAGGCCGGCGCGGTGCATTCCGAGTGTCTTCAACAGGTTGGTGAACTGAATGGTGATGTTGTCGATGCGGCCGCCTTTGGCCGTGAAGTGAATCCACCCCGAGCCACGAGCGTTGACGAACACCAGGGTGTTCGCCTCGGCCTTCGGCTCACGCCGTACCGCCAGCGCCTCGCGGATCGCGGCCGCAGTCTCCGGCCACAGCGGGCACCGCCGCGCGATGCCGGTCTTCGGCCTTGGGTAGTCGAGCCAGCCCCGCTCCAGGTCGAGGGCGGTTTGGGGCAGCGTCGCACAGTCACCGTTGCCGAACCCAGCGTTGAGGCCCAGCAGGATCATCGCACGCAGTTGAACGTCGGCGGCGTCGATCAGTTGGCGAAGCTGATCGACCCTCAGCAGCTTCTCGCCCTGCTGCGCCCGGTGCTGCCGTAGAACGGCCTTGTCCGGCTTTCGGAACTCGGAGCCGTAGCGAGTCACGCGCTCCAGCAGCCCGTTGTCGAGGCCGTACTTGAATACCGACTTGGCGCGCGTGATAGCGTTGCCGAGCCGGACTGGTCCCCAGCGTTCGGCCATTGTGGCGCGAAGGCTCCCGAAGTCGTCGCCTGCCAGATCGTCCACCAGCCGCGTCATGCCGAAAGAGCCAACGAGAAGGTCCGTGATCTCGCGGTACTCCATCAACGCGCGCGCGCTCAGTTCTCCGGCGACGACCTTCCGGGCCTTTGCTGTCAGGAAGTGGTTGCACAGGTCGGCGACCGTCAGCTCGCCGTTCTTCACTCGCGGTGTCCGTCCGGCGTGCAGGTCGTCGGCGACGGCCTTGTACTCCTCCAGGGCTTCCTTCCAACCGTCGCCCTCGATCCGCTCCAGTTTGCCGTTGACCCGGCGAGCCCAGCGGCCGAAGTAGTGAATCTTGCCCCTGATCTTCTTTTGCCAGGTGCCGGATGCGTGCGGCGAGAGGGGGAAGGCGGGGTAGGGCTTCTTCGGCCGGTCGGCGGCTTTCCTTGACCGGCCCTTGCTGGTAGAATTGCTCGACATGGCGTCACCTCCGTTACAAGGATTCAGGTGGCGTCGCCTCCGGCGGTCATCACCCGCCGGAGGCAACTTTTCTATCCGGTAGTATATCTGGTAGTAAAGAGAAAGGCAAGGTTAGAGGAGCCGATTCCAGATAACGACGTAAATACTTGTAGAATAAGTGGAAACGGCTTATCGGAGGGGTGGCAGAGTGGCCGATCGCATCGGTCTTGAAAACCGACAACGTCGAAAGGCGTTCGAGGGTTCGAATCCCTCCCCCTCCGCTCGATCGTCCTCAGAAGTCCTCACGAGGCGCCCCAGGTCAGGACCAGGCCGATGGCGGCCGCGAACATCAGGGCCGTGGTGAGCCAGCCGAACACGTTGAGGGTCATACTGTTTTTCCGCTTGCCCATGATGGCCCCATTGTTGGCGATGAGCATGATCACGATCAGAAGGGGCGGCGACAGCAAGCCGTTGATGACCGACGTCCAGAACAGGGCCTTCACTGCCGGGATGCCCAGGAAGTTGATGAGTAACGCAACGAAGGTGCAGGCCGCCATTACAAGATAGAACTCCTTCGCCCGGCTGGGCTTCTCGTCGAGACCGCATTTCCAGCCGAAGGTTTCCGCCACGGCATAAGCTCCGGAACCCGTCAGAATTGGCACCGCCAGGAACCCTGTGCCGATCAACCCCAGCGCCATGAGAACGAAGGCCCCCTCGCCGGCCAGGGGACGCAACGCCTCAGCTGCGTCGGCTGCCGTTTCGATGTCCGTCTTGCCGGCGCGGTGAAGGGTCGCCGCCGTCGTCAGGATGATGAAGAACATGACCGCGTTGGAGAGGAACATGCCGATGTTGACGTCCCAGAAGGCGTATTCCAGTTCGCCATCGGTCACTCTGCGCCGCCGCCAGAATCCCTTTCGGCCCGAAGCGGTAATCTCCTCCGCTTCCTGATTGGCCTGCCAGAAGAACAGGTAGGGCGAGATGGTCGTTCCCAGGATAGCCACGAGCATCACCAGGAACTCCTGATTGAAGCCGATCGTCGGTACAAAAGTGCCTTTGAAGACCTCGCCCCAGTCCGGTCGCGCGAAGAATGCCGCCCCGATGTAAGCGAACAGGGCCAGCGTCAGCCATTTGAAGATGCTGGCAATCAGGCGATACGAACCCCACACCTGAAGGCCCAGGATCGACAGTCCGATCGGCACGATGAGCCAGAGGATCGGAATCGGCACCAGCAGGTTCACCCCGGCGGCAATGGCGGCGATGTCGGCCGCGGCATTGATCGTGTTGGCGGCGACAAGGAGCAGCACCACGGGATAGAGAAGGACGCGCGAGTAATGTTGGCGGATGACGCCGGCGATGCCGCACTTGGCCACCAGACCGATCTTGGCACAGATGAACTGGATGGATGCCATCAGCGGAAAAGTGACCAGCGCCATCCAGAGCGAAGCATAGCCGAGGGAGGCGCCGGCGAGGGAATAGGTGGCGATGCCGGAGGGGTCGTCATCCGAGGCACCGGTCACCAGGCCAGGCCCCAGGGTCTTGAGGAAACGTCCA
This sequence comes from Gemmatales bacterium, assembly GCA_038240465.1. GTDB lineage: Bacteria > Planctomycetota > Planctomycetia > Gemmatales > Gemmataceae > JBBRIK01. The sequence continues at coordinate 224 of JBBSDR010001079.1, read as the reverse complement.
ATCGAATTCCTTTTGCGTTGAGAAGACTGTGCCGGCCTGGCGTCCGTTTCCGCGGTGGGTCCCGGGATGGGATGAGCGACAGGGTCAGAGTCCATACGACGTTCTCCGCGAAAACACAACAGGCCGAAGCATCTCCTTCACAACCTGCCGCAAGCGGCAAGAAGGAAGTTTTTTCGGAACAGGCTCTCACTTCTGCCGTCCTGATCCACTGGGCGAGGGATCGT
>JBBSDR010001078.1:0-3492 GCA_038240465.1 Gemmatales bacterium | reverse complement strand
GGAATCGACTACGCGGATCCAATAAATCCAAGCGCCGACGTAAGCAATAATCGTTACGGGTAATATGTGTGTTACCAATCAAAGTCAGCTCAAGTGATCATTAGAGAATAATTCTGTCGGTTTCAGCGTGAACGGATACGGCCGAGAACGTCGGCATCCCGACCGAACCAAGGATGGAAAGTATACCGGACAGGGTGGACATCGATCAGAGTGGTCTTGTGTTGAGGAGTTCTAAAAATCGTCAGCGTCGGCATCGGATACATCCCGAAACGTTGGGCAATTCGGGAGACTCTTACAGCCGACCTCTTACCAAAATCGAGAGCCACACCTGGATTCGACTTGCAACCGAGGGCTTGATCAGCGATAATTCGCTTTTTTACAGCACCGCCTCTTAGCGGCAAGGTCTGAGGTTCTTCCTGCCCCGGTGAGGAAACGACAGCAATAGTCCATTTTTTGTGGTTGACACAGGACAATCGCGCATGAAGTCTCCCGCCCAGTGTCGGTACACCTACCTCCGCACCAGTTACGGGAAGCTCACCATTCCCTCGGATGCGGGGTATCAGGACGGGATCAAGTTGGCGCAACAGTGCCTGGCCTCACTGGACGACCGGAGTGCTTTTCCGCCGCGGATCTTCATCCTGTGGGCCACGCCTCGTTTCCAACCCTATCAGAAACTCTTGGAAGGGGTGGACGACGAATTGGCCAAAGCGGGCCTGGACAACGTGCCCTTGATCGGATCGTCGGTGGCTGCCTGCCGTTTTGACGGAAGCGTTTATGAGCATGGAGCGTTGCTGATCTGCCTGGCATCGCGTTTCCTGAGCGTTCGGGCAGGAGCGGGCCGAAACGCCCAGCACCGGCCGGAGGACGCTGCGGTCGAGGTCTTCGAGTCCCTCCGCGCCCGCGAGGACCTCGAGGCCAACCCGCGCGGCGACCGCATCCTGATCACGTTCCTGCCGGGATACGCCCAAAACGTGGACCCTTCAAGCTACAAGGCCCCAGAAGTCCTGGAGGAGTTGCAGAAGCAGTTCCTGGCGCGTGTTCCCATGTTCGGAGGCGTCTCGAGCGCTGGTCTGGATCGCGGCCAGGGGTATCAGTTCCTGAATCGGCAGGCCTTCACTGGGACGGCGGTGGCGGCGCTGGTCGCCTCCGACCTGAGTTCGGGCATCGGGTTGAGCCACCGGCTGGCCGAGACCAACCATCCCGTCTTGCACGTCAAGGACGTCGCCGACAATGGCCGCACGATCACCAACTTCTTTCAAGGAACCCCCGCGCAGGTGATGGCCGAGATTCGCCAGTCCGAGCGCGGACCGCTCGTTTTCGAGTTCAGTTCGTCTTCCAGCTACCCGATGCTTGCCGTGCCGGAGTTGTCTGGCGGACAGATTCAGTTGCACCGCGCAATTCACGAGCGCTCACTTGTGCGCGTGCTCCGCCCCGATCCGGCGTTGATGCTGAGCGAGATCCACGAGACGCAGGAGTGGATGCGGAGGCGAATGGGAATGCAGCACGCTCGGATGGCGGCCTTGTTCACCATCACCTGCGTCGCCCCCTACCGCATGAAGGACCGGATCGGCCTGAACGTGAGTCTCCAGGAGGAGCAGGCCAGGAAACACTTTCCTGGTATCGAATTTGCTGGCTGCTACATGGACGGGGAGATCGGCCTGAACAGGTTTGGCCGTACGACCCTGGCAAACTGGAGCGTGGCCCAACTGCTCCTGGCTGACCAACTGACGGCCCGATCGCACCCGGCCTTGGGCTTTGAAACGCTGCGCCGACACACCCCCGAGATCATCAAGGCCCAAACAATCCCCGAGGCCATGGACTGCGTGCTGGCCTGCGTTGAGGGTCTGGGCTACCCCGGCAGCATGATCGCGCCGCTATTCCAGGACAGAGACGCCGTCTGGCTCGTTGGTAAGACGGCCCGAGGCCAGAGCTGGAATGAACATGTCGCCGCACGACCACGGAGCCTTTTTCAGGAGGGGCAAGACGTTGTGACTCGCGTGCTGCGTGGGGAGCACGGCTCCTACATCCGGGATATGGCCGAGTTGGGCGGCGACCAGCCGATGACGCCTGGCGGTGTCGTCAGCCAATACGTCATGGCCTTACGGAACGAGAAGGACAAGCCGATCGGGGCCCTACAGATCGACCTGGGGGACACGAGTACAGAGCGAGAGCTGAGAAAAGAGCAAGAGACGGTGCTGCTCGCCATGGGAGATCTAGCCGCCGTCGCCGTCAACCGGGCCATGCAGTCTGAGGAACTGTCGCTAGCGCGCCAGATGGCCGGGGTTCTGGCCAATTGGGAGCAATACAAGACGGAGAAAGAGGCGGTGGACACTTTTGTTGGCGCCGCGGCACATGCCCTCAAGGCCGACGTCCACGTCCGTCTGTTCGTGCCGGGTGAAACTCGGCTGTACCTGGCCGGAGGGTGCGGGTCCTATTTCAATGCCGCAAAGCGGCACGGGGCCGAGATCGACGTGATGGCGTGTCCTCCTTTCCAGGAAGTTCGGGAATCGGACGAGACGCTGGTGCTGAACGATTTCCAGAGCGACACAGTGTCGGATAGTGTGCGGATGGCCGTACCAGAAGGGATGGCCTCGGAGGTCGATCACGTCCGGGCGCTGGCGATTGTTCCGATTGCGCACGGTTCGTCCGCGACGTTGGCGGGTTTCTTGGTGGTCAGCGCACCGAAACCCTGGTTTTTCACGCAAGCGCGGCGGGCCTCGCTGACGCCCATCGGCTCGGACCTCTCCCTGCTGCTGACCGATGTCCGGCGGCACCGGTTGCAAACCTTTATGCAACAGATCACGCCGACCCTGGAAGACGAAAAACTCAACTTGCTCATCGTCCTCCGGAAACAGGCCCAGAAGCTCAAGGAAGCAGCCTGCGCCGACGCTGTCTCTTTTTACTTGCACGACGAGGATCGGAAACGCCACGTCCTCCGCGCCGAAGTGGGGTGGAAGAAAGAGGCCGGCACAAGGAGATGCCGCTGGGTTCACGCCGCTTGGTACGGAAAAGAGGAGTGGCTGGACCCGTTGGACGGCGGGGCGAATCCGGGGTGTTTCCTCTACTCCGCCGCGCCCGCTGGTGCTGGAGGAGGAGTCCCGTCGAAGCACCACACGGAGATGTTCGGCGAGCCGCCGCAGCCAGGAGAGAGCTACGAGGTCATAGCGCTGCCCCTGAGCTTCCAGAAGACACCGCTCGGCATCGTCACGCTGCACCGGAAAAAGGCGAGGTTGCGGCTGGAAGAGGACCTGTGCTTCGCCGACTTGGCAGTCGCACTCCCGGAAGTATGTCGCCGGATCAGCATCTTCGTCGGCGCCCACGTAACCAACAACAAGATCCAGTGGCACGAGCAAGAACTGGACCGCCACGGGCGAATTGACGAGGTCTTCCTGAAGTAACCGTTCACCGGCGATCTGGCCAAAAAACGTAGCCGGACTACAAAGATGGCCATGGTAAACATGAGGCATAGCACCTGTAGTCGTTGTGCGGATT
>JBBSDR010001077.1:0-3493 GCA_038240465.1 Gemmatales bacterium | reverse complement strand
CGTTCAACTTCGTCTGCACGGCCGACATCATCGGCGGCAACTCCGGCAGTCCCGTGGTCAACAAGGCGGGAGAAGTCGTCGGCCTGATCTTCGACGGCAACATCCAGTCTCTGGTCGCCGACTTCGCCTATACGGAGACGCAGGGCCGGGCGCTGGCCGTTCACTCGCGCGGCATCATCGAAGCGCTGAGCAAGGTGTATGACGCGAGCGAGTTGGTTTCCGAGATCGTGGGCAAGAAGCAGTGACAATCCTGCCGCTTGCGGCTTAGCGGTTCCGCCAAGCCGCAAGCGGCGTTCAACGAGGTTTCAAGCGGCGTTTCAACTCGCGCGCCACGTCCTCCAGCTTCGTCCCGTGGGCGAGCAGCGATGCCGCATAGCCGCCCGCCAATCCCGCCGACATCGCGTTACCGCCAGCGTTCTTCGCTCCGTCGATCCCCAGACGATCGAACGTCCGCACATCCGGCTTCTCCAGCAACTCCAGACCAGACGGCGTTCCCTCATTGCTGTAAAGTTGCGGCTTGCCGTCCTTCGCCAGCGCGCCCACGGTCAATGCACGCCGCGAATCAGCAAGGGTCCCGAATGTGCCGGCCTCAGTGGCGTAGGTCTCGAAGACGACCCGGCCAGCGCCGTCGAGCGTCTCAAGGAAGATACGCGGCCTGAGTTCGGCGAACTGAACTGTCTCCGGCAACTCAGCCGTTCCCGGCGGCCGGGTACTCTTTGCCGCGCTCCCCTCCACACGCAGGGCCAGTCGAGCGCCTGCCTCCACCGGAAACTCGACGACGTGTTCGTAGACGGCCGAGCCTTCCTCGTTCGCGATCCGCAGCGCTGGTCCGGCGTTCTCGGCGATGGCGATCAGGTCATCCGCCGGACGTTTCGCTCCTTCGGGGTCCAACTGGCGCATGACCAGCAGACGCAATTGGCTCAGGGGCGTACGGAAAGGGTCCGCGCCGTCCTTCGTGTACTCCGGGTCGTGCGCTTCGCGCCACTGCATCGTCAGGCGAACCTTCGCCTTGGGCAGCGCCTTCGTCGCCTCTCCCTTGAACGGCTGCCAGGCGAGGAAGGCCAGCTCGTGGTTCCAGTTGCCCTTGGGCAGAGGCGTCTTGTCGTCGGCGAACTCCATGACGCCGTTGCCGTCGGCATCGCGAAACAGCCCGGCCCACGCCTGGCCGCGCGAGTTGCCCGCTGCCTGAATCCACACGAAACGCGGCTCCGGCGTGTCCTCCAGAAGTCGGGTCATGTAGGAACCGCCATCGACCGGGTAAGCGTCGTGCCAGTTCAGCCCGCAGACGACGACCCGGACGTCGCGCAGCTCGCGCAGATCGGTGAGGTAGCGGAGATAGGTCTTCTCCAGTTCGAGAAAGGCCTTCTCTTCGGTGTCGAACTGCGCCTGCTCCTTGCGATAGGCGTCGAGGCGCACTTGCTTCGCGCGCGCAATGGGGTCGTTGGCCGGCTTGTCGTCGGGGAACGTCTTGAAGATCTCCACGCGCTCGCGCAGCAACACCTGCAGGCGCCGATTGACTTCGCCGCGGCGCTGGAGCAGTTTGAAGCGACGCGCCAGCAGACTGTCGGTGAAGAACTCGTCGCCATTCAAACGGCGCTGAATGAGTTGGAGATGATACGGGGCGGACGCATCGACGCGGAGCAGTATCAGTTCGCACCAGGGAGCGGCCAGCGCAACGGACATCGCCGTCAGCGTCCCGGACCCCGGTTGATCCGCTGGCCCGGCGAAGGGGTCGGGTTCAAGGGCGTCATTCCGCTCCGTCGTCAGATCGACGAGACGAGTCCGCGCCGGCAGTTTCTTGCCGACCAGGGCCTGCCAGCCGCGAAAGTCGCTGTCGATGACGGCCACGCGCACCGGCCGCAACGGCATACCCCGTTTCAGAAGAGGCTCCAGTCCAGTCGCTTTCAGCACCTCGGCGGGCGATCCCTCCTCATCGGGCAAGTTCAGCACCGCCGACCGTGCCTCGGCCGGCAGTCGAACCATGGACACTCCCGGCAGCCGGACGAGGGCGATTGCTTCCATCGGCAGCATCCGTCCCGAGACGATGGGCCCGGCCCGGCCTTCGAGGATCAGGCTCGGGGCCGTCCTGTATACGGGTCGAGACCAATCCGTATCGAGCGGCCCCGGCGTGGACGACAGGATAATCTCGAGCCGGCGCAGGTTGCCCGCCTGGGCAGCGTCCTTGACCAGCTCGCGCAGGGAGGGGCCGATCTTGTGCAGTTCCTCGGCCACCTGCGGCGGGAGCAAGCTCGGCTCCGGCGGCGGCAGGTCCGGCCGCGCCTCGATGATGCGGATCACACTCCGGCCGCGGAACAGGGGCGGCAGCAGGATGGCCGAGTCGCGCGCCTCGATGCGCCGCAGCAGGTTGTCCATCAGTTCCGGACCACTCTTGTCCTTGAAGACGTCCTGGAGCAATTTCGTCAGCAGCGGCTTGGCGGCCTCATGACGCTGGAAATGGAGCAGGACTTGCTCGCGGACGACCTCGTTGCTGCGAACGACCTCGACGAGTCGAGCTTTCGTCTCCTTGCCGATGGCCGCGCGGTTGAACTCCGCCTCCTTGACCTCGCGGATCAGGGTGCTGTCATTGACGACCAGGCCAGGCAGGCTGGCGATGAAGCGATAGGCTGGCGGTTCGACCGCCCATGCTTCGAGCGCGGCGAGGACCAGCTTGCCGCCCTCGGGATGAGCGGCCCAGCCATCGAGAGTGGCGCGCAGGCTCTCGGCGCCACCGGCAGAGACGCGCAGGTCGGCGAGCAACGACGGTGGCAGCTTGGGCCATGCCGCCGGCAGCCGACGGATGTCGTTCAGGATCGGCTCGAGTTGCTCGGGGGGAAGGATGCCGACAAGGCGGGTATAGCGGCGATTGTCGTAGCCGGCCGGCTGGCGAAAGCCCAGTTCACGCAGCACTTCGGCCAACTCGAACGCCACGGCGCGCTGCTGCGACAGACCCAGGCCGCTGCTCAGTTCCAGATCGACGCGAATGGGCTTGATGGGCGCGGGCCGATCGACATCCTTGGGCCTGAGCAGCACCGTGAGGACCGGACGCAGCCGGGCCACCTGGCGAGCGGACGGACCCGGAATGGTCCCCTTCATGCGCGTCATCGCAGTATTCTCGATCTCGAGGTTATCCTCACCGCGCGCGTCGTCGTTGACGTCGCGCTCGAAGCCGAGGGCCTTGAGTTGCTGGACGAATACCTTGAACTGGCTCGCGCGTTCGTTGCGAAAGGCGTCGATGCGATAGCGAATCTCGATGTCGTACTTGGCCGGCGGCGGCGGACTGAGCGGCCCCGGCACCTGGGCGACGACATAGGTGACGGCGGCGAGCAGAAGCAGACACGAGCGGCTCATGGGAGACTCCCCGAAGATGGGCTGGCGAACGCCACTGGTATTATTACTGTACTTTCCCGGATCTTCTTAGATTTCTACCTTGAGTATCTTTTTATTCCTGCCACTCTCTCGCGATGTGGACCTGGATAAAGCGCCGGGCAGACTG
>JBBSDR010001076.1:0-3497 GCA_038240465.1 Gemmatales bacterium | reverse complement strand
GGTTGCTAACCATCATCGTGTTCAGGGAGCCGGCGTCTGTCCAGTCTGCCCGGCGCTTTATCCAGGTCCACATCGCGAGAGAGTGGCAGGAATAAAAAGATACTCAAGGTAGAAATCTAAGAAGATCCGGGAAAGTACAGAACCTGAGCAGATCGGCCAGGAATCTCACGAGTCACGGAGGACGAGGATGAGAATTGTTTGTTCCCCCGACTGCGCAACGTTATAATCGGGCAGCCCACCCGAGGTCTCAGAACCATACCATGTACTCCACGGAGAAATCATCATGTGCTATCGACCGCTTACCGTTGTGGCCGCATTCGTCTTCGCGCTGGCGGGGGTCTCGCACGCCCAGGCGAAGGAGGTCAAGGTCCTGATCATCACGGGCGATCACGGACACAAATGGCAAGAAACCACACCCTTCCTGAAGGAGCTGCTGACAAAGGCCGGCCACAAGGTCGATGTGACCGAATCGCCGTCGAAGGACCTGACTCAGGACAACCTGGCCCGCTACGATGTCCTGCTGCTCAACTATCGCAACACCCCCAAGGGAGCCAAGGACAACCCGGCCAGCGTCTGGACCGAGGAGAACAAGAAAGCCTTCCGTGACGCCGTGCAAGCCGGCAAGGGCCTGGTCGTCTATCATCATGCCTCGTCGGCCTTCGTCGGCAACTCCCCCTTTGAGATGGAGTTCGAGAAGATCATCGCCGGCGGCTGGCGGAAGCAGGGCAACCACGGCAAGATGCACGAGTTCACGGTGGCGATCCGCAAGGACCATCCGATCACGCACGGCATCAAGGAGTTCAAGCACGGCCGTGACGAACTGTATCAGAACTCGGTGATGCTGCCCGGCAGCGAAGTCCTGGCCACGGCCTATTCAGACCGGACCAAGGACCCCAAGAACACAGACAAACATGAAGCGATGGTCTGGGTGGCGAAGTACGGGAAAGGGCGCGTGTATCACAACGTGCTGGGACACGATGTGGAAGCCATGCAGAGCAAGGGCTTCAAGGTGCTGCTGATCCGCGGTGTCGAGTGGGCTGCAACCGGCGAGACGGATTACCCACTGCCTGCGGAGTTCAAGGGTGAGAAATGACGTGAGAGTAACGACAAGCAAACGGTGCGCGAGCTGTGTTTCGTTTACCGTTTGCTGCCACTGGTGGACATCATGATGAACGTTCGCTGTCTTCCCGTCCTGTTCTCCCTGGTCGCGCTTCGAGCCGCTGCCCAGGCGCCGGAGAAACCCGTCGATCTGGGGACGGTCACGGAGCGGCATGAGATGGTGCCGATGCGCGATGGCAAGAAACTCTCCACCTACCTGTATCTCCCAGCTGGCAAGGGACCCTGGCCCGTCGTCTACGAACAGCGCTATGCCGACCTCCGCGCCCCCGAGACGCGCAAGGCATTCGCCCGACTGGCCTCGGCTGGGTACGTCGTTGCCGCGCAGAACTTCCGCGGCACGCACCAGTCAGAAGGAACATGGGTCGGCTATCGCGCGCTGGGTTGGGGCGAGAAGAAGGACGGCTTTGACACCGTCGAATGGCTGGCGAAGCAAGCGTGGTCCACGGGCAAGGTCGGCACCTTCGGCGGCTCGCAGGCGGGATTTGCCCAGAACTTCCTGGCTGTCACCCGGCCGCCGCACCTCGTCTGCCAGTACATGATCGACACCGGCCTGAGCCTGTACCACGAGGGCTACCGCATCGGCGGCACCACCCGGCCCGAGCGCTTCAAGCAGATGGACGCGGTATGTCGCGACCCCATGGACAATCAACGGTTGATGCAGGAGTGGTTCTGCCATCCGACCTACGACGATTACTGGGCCGAGGAGGACTGCACGAGGCATATCGACAGGATGGACGTACCCTGCTTCACCGTGGGAAGCTGGTACGACTTCATGTGTGTCGGCTCGGTCGAGAGCTTCATCGACCGGCAGCACAAGGGCGGCCCGAACTCGCGCGGCAAGCAGCAACTCCTGATCGGCCCCTGGCTGCACGGTCGAAGTAAGGAGATCAACAAGGTCGGCGACCTGACTTATCCGGAGAATGCGAAGTTTGCCCTGGAAGCCCACATGGTCCGGTGGTTCGATCACCATCTCAAGGGCCTCGACAACGGCGTCGAACGCGATCCGGCTGTGCGGTACTACAGGATGGGAGCCGTAGGCGAGAAGGACGCGCCCGGTAATGAATGGCGCACCTCCTCGACCTGGCCCATTGCAGCCCAGACCACGTCGTACTATTTGCGCGAGGGTGGCAAGCTGGCCACGCAATCGCCGACCGAGGAAGCATCCTCGACCACTTTCCTTGCCGATCCTCTCCGCCCCAATGAAATCCCTGGCCGAGCGTTTCCTGGGGGGAAGGACGCTCGCGCCTTCGAGAAGCAGACGGAAGTCCGGACCTTCACGAGCGAGGTGCTGAAGGAATCGGTCGAGTGGACAGGCAAGGTACAGGCGGAGTTGTACGTCTCCTCGACGGCAAAGGATACGGACTTTATCGTCCGTCTCAGCGACGTTTATCCCGATGGCTATTCGATCTTGCTCATGGATTACGTCCGTCGCGCTCGCTATCGCGAGGGCTACGAGAGGGAAGTCTTCCTGGAGCCTGGCAAGGTCTACAAGGTGGCGTTCGACGTCGGCTGGACGAGCCAGGTCTTCAACCGCGGCCATCGTATCCGCATCACGATCGCCAGCACTGGCGCTCCGTTCTACGAGCCGAATCCCAACACGGGCGAGCCGCTCACCATCGAACCGCCGAAGAAGACTGTCGTGGCGAAGAACGCGGTTCACCATGATAGCAAGCACTCCTCGCGCATCATCGTCCCGCTTCGTTCGCGCTGAGGGCATGCATCCAGGACAACGGCTGCGAGAATCAGCAACCGCAGGTATACTGGCGGACGCGAACGTCATCTGGGTCTATCGCTACCGGAACAGACGTTGAAGGAACACCGAGGCCCATGACTCCAGAAGGGAGTTCGCGTGCGCTGGCTCCATCCTCCTGTCGCCGGTTCTCTTACCGTCGTCCTGCTGCTCTCGACCGCTATTTCCGTCGTGCCTGCTGCAAGGCAGGGTGACGCGGGGGGAACGGCCGAGCCTGCCCGTCCAGTGCGGCAGGCATTGACCGAGGAGGGTTTTCGCGCCGTCCCGAACCTGATCCAGAACCCCAGTTTCGAGATGGACTGGATGCACAACCGGGTCACGGCCCAGACGCGGTTCCAGCTACTGGAACAGTCGGACTGGGGCTACGGCCAGTCCGACGGGCTTCCTGACAGCTGGCTGGTCGCGCCGCCGTCGCGCCTCGACGCGACCACCGCTCACTTCGGCAAGACTTCCCTGTTGCTGCAAGGCAGCGCCTCGCAGGTCGTCTACCTCTGCGGAGAAACCGATCCGCGCGATGGCGGCGCACACTACAACGCCTTCCGTCCCCTGCCTGCCGGGCTCACCGACGGCCTGAAGTCCCGGCCCCTCATCTTCGGCGTCTGGTGCAAGACGGCGAATGCCGATGCCC
>JBBSDR010001075.1:0-3500 GCA_038240465.1 Gemmatales bacterium | reverse complement strand
GGACGTCAGCCACGAAGAGATGAAACGCCGCTCCGACGCCTTCACGGCCAAGATGTCGGCCGAACAGCAACAGCAGTGCGCCTGAGGGACCACCCCGGCGCGCGGAGCACGACACTCCGCTCGCCGGGATCCTCACACGCCGATAGCATGGCGGTATGAGCACCGCAGCCAGCAACCCCCGAACGCTTCGCGCCGGCATGGTCGGCCTCGGCATGATCTTCGATGAGACCTATCGGCCCGTCTTCGAGCAACTCCGGCAGTCCGGACTCTATCGCCGTGAGTTCGGTTCAATCGAAATCGAATTGTCCGCCGTCGCCAGCCGCACCGGCAAGCGGGCCGAGAAGCTCAGACAGTCCGCCGGGAATCACCTCGGTCCCTTCGCCTCCTTTGCCGGGCCGGACGCTGTTGCTCAACTCCTGAACCATGATGTTGACGTGGTCTGTGTCGCCACTCCCGATGACCGCCATTTTGAAGCGGCGTCGCAAGCCTTGAGGAACGGCAAGCATGTACTTATCGAAAAGCCTTCGGTGCTGAGTCTTCAGGAACTCGACGCCTTGCAGTCCCTGGCCCGGGAAAACGGCGTCCTCGCCCGCGTCGTCTACCACAAGCTCGCCGATCCCGATCACAAGAAACTGCGGACGCATGTCGCCGATGGCAACCTCAAGCACGTCAACAATGGCTACTGCTCTCTCCTTGAACCGAAATCGATCAGCGGCGGTCAGTTCGCCGAGTGGATCACCGGCCGCAATCCGGGGACCTATGTCGCCGTCCATTACCTCAAACTGATTGACTTCACTTTCGGGCCTGCCTGGCGGTTGACGCGCGTCTCCGCCACAGGCCAGCGCGGCATCGTCGGACCGGCCAGGGGCCCCACCTGGGACACCGTTCAGTTGCAGGTCGTGTACACCCATCCGGACGAGCGCGAGGCCGCCTTCGACATCCACACGAGCTGGGTGACGCCGGACAACTTTCCCGGCTACGTCGATCAAGAAGTGCAGTTCCGTTTCGACAACGGCATCTGGATCGCCCATCAGCGCAAACGCGGCGTCGAAATGGCCATTGAAGACAGAACGCCCCACGAGCTGAAGAACACGCCGAACCATCACTATAACGGAACCTTCCTCGAACCGTGGAACGAACGCAGCCAGCGCGGCTACGGCCTGGAGATCATTCAGCGCTTCCTCGAAGAGGTCGCCCTCGTCGAGTTCGGCGGCGAACCGGGCGAACGCCAACAGCGCCTCGAGCAAATGCGCCGACTCGACTACAGCGATCTGTCCGCGGACCGCAACACTGTCGCCAGCGTCCAGGCGATGGAGGCCATCCTCGCCCAGCACGCGGCGGGACAGCCGGGCGGCGTCGCCTTCGTCAATGAGCCAGAGGGCGGACTCATTCTCCGCTTGCCGGGCAACGCGACGCCGGTCCTCCTCTATGAAGGCAAGGTGTGACGCACAACGAAGACGAACCCGGCACGCTCAATCTGTGTCTCTCCGACAATAAATCGTCCCGAGGAGACAACTCATGGATCACAAAAAACTCGTCAGCATCAGCAAGTATCTGAGCCTGCACCTGCGCCATCAACCCGAACTTCTGGGACTGGAACTGGAGCCGGGGGGCTGGGTAAACGTCGAGGCCCTGCTGGCCGCCTGCGTTCGCGATGGCGCTCCGCTGACGCTCGCCGACCTGACCGAGGTGGTTCGCGGCAACGACAAGCAGCGTTTCGCCTTTGACGAAAGTGGTCTGCGCATTCGCGCCAACCAGGGCCATAGCGTCGAGGTCGATTTGCAACTCGAGCCGCGCGAACCGCCCGCTGTCTTGCTGCATGGAACCGCTCTGCACATCCTGCCGGAGATCCGTGAGAAGGGCCTTCTGAAGATGGATCGGCATTACGTCCATCTGACGGAATCGGCGGAGACGGCCCTGACATCGGGCCGGCGTAAGGGCAAGCCGATCGTGGTCGAGGTAGACGCTACTGGTCTTCACGCGGCGGGGCGGTTATTCTATCTCACGGCGAACTCGGTCTGGCTCGTAGAGGACGTCCCACCCGCCTACCTGAAAGTTCGCGACAAGTGAGGTCCACATCCGGGAGTCATATGAACGCGCCGCATCACGCCGACGAGGGACGTTCCAACACGGTCCGCGATCACCTGGCCACCCTCGAACCGAAAGCCCAGAGGACCTATACACCCACGCAGGCCGTTCTCGTTCACAGCGCCGGCATCTATCACTGGACCCCCGAGGACAGGCGGCTGTACGATTTCTCCTCGGGGGTCCTCGTTTCCAACCTGGGCCACAATCCGCAGCGCTGGGTCCAGCGCTTCCTCCGCTGCCTCGGCTGGCCTCCCTCGGGCGCAAACAGCGTCAACTCTCCGGCCGCGCCGAAAGGCTACTTCCATGCCGTGTCCTTGACGGCTTACAACGCAGTGACCGAAGTGGAAATCGAGGCCACGCGCCAGCTCATCGGTCTGTTGCGATCGCGGCCCGGCGGCGACCGGCTCGAACAGGTGCTGTGGGCGGCGAGCGGTTCCGAGGCCATCCAGAAAGCGCTCTGGGCGGCACTGGCCCGCGACCCCACGCGCCGCATGATCCTGGCGACCCGTTATGGCTTCCACGGCAAGAAGGGCCTGGCCGGCGCTGTCACGGGCTGCGAGACCGATCACGACCGCGATCCGCGCGTCCGCTTCATCGGCTTCCCGATGGCCGAGTGCGCCGACGTCAGTCTGCGCGATCGTCCCTTCGATCCGGCGCCGTATCGCCAGGAGCTGGATGCACTCTGGGAGGAACTGGGCCAGCAGATCGCCGTCCTCATCACCGAGCCTTACCTCGGCGGCGGCGGCTCCTATCATCCGCCGAAGGCGTATCTCCAGATGCTCCAGGAGTTTTGCCAGCAGCACGACATTGTCTTCATTCTCGATGAGGTACAGGCGAACTTTGGCCGGACCGGCGATCTGTTCGCCTACGAGACGTATGGCCTGGAACCCGACATCGTCGTGCTGGGCAAGGGCCTCGGCAACGGCGTTCCGGTTGCGGCAGCGGTCGGCCGGGCGGACCTGTTCGATGCCCTCAACTACGGCGAAGGCTCGGACACCTGGAGCGGCAATCCGCTCTGCTGCGCCGGCGTCCTGGCGACACTCGACGAGTTCGCCGAGCAGGACCTGTTGCCGCGCAGCCGGCGTTCCTCGGCCATCATTGAGGAAGGACTGGTCGGCCTGAAGAAGTTTCCGTTCGTGGCCCACGTCCGCGGCGAGAAAGGCGGCATGGTCTGGGGCGTGGAGACGTGCGATCACGCGGGACGCAGCGCGGCCGACTGGGCCAATGCGATCGTGCTGGCCTGCTATCGTGGCGAGAAGGACGGCGACGGCATCCATCTGCTCGGACCGCTGGCGAAGAAGGTGATTCGCATCGCGCCGCCGCTGGTGATCGCAGAATCGGAAGCGACCGAGGCGCTGCGGCTGATGCAGCGCGTGCTGGAGCCGCTGGCCGAGGGTGCGCTGGTGGGGGTC
>JBBSDR010001074.1:0-3500 GCA_038240465.1 Gemmatales bacterium | reverse complement strand
GGAATCCGGATCAATGATTGAACATGAACTCGCGGGAGTTCAGCAGCGCCCAGAACACGTCGTCCAGCGCTTTCCTCTTGTCCGTCTCGGCGTTGACCAGAGCTTCGAGTTTCTGCATTTCCGCGGATGTCGGCTTGCGGCTGACACAGCGCATGTACAACTCCTCAATGATCTCCTTCGGCGTCTTCTTCGCGGTCAGCCGCTTGCCGATCAGATCGCCGCCGGCAATGCGGCTCGTGGTCACGTCGCCGTTCAGCAGATGCAGCGACTGCGACAGCGTCGGCTCCAGCTTCACCTCGCACGAGCAGACCGTGTTGCGCGTCGCCCGGCCAAACGTCGTCAGGAAGTAGGTGCTGGTGGCCCCGTCCGCGATCTGCACGGCGCGAGCGCCCAGCGGCAATCCCTGAAACTTGTTCTTCGTATCCGTCACCTGGCTGATGCAGTCGAGGAATGTCTCGGCCTTGATGCGACGGACCGCGGCCCGTGCGAAGTTGCGCGTGTCACCCTCGTTGCTCGCGTTGGGCTGCGTCGAAAGCTGATACGTCCGCGAGGTGCAGATGTCACGCACCAGCTTCTTGAAGTCGTACTTATACTCGGTGAACTTCTTGCCCAGTTCGGCCAGCAGTTCCGGATTCGAGGCCGGGTTGCTGATGCGAACGTCGTCGGTCTCGTGAATGATGCCCTGGCCAAAGAAGTGCGCCCAGACAATGTTCGACAGGTTCGACGCGAAGTACGGGTTCTCCGGCGACGCCAGCCACTTGGCCAGTATCACACGCCGATCCTTGCCCGTCGTGTCCGGCGCGGCGCCGCCAAGGAACTTCGGCTTCATCACCACCTTCTTGACCGGGTGTGACATCTCGCCGCCGCCGGAATTGAAGACGATCGTCTCACGCGGATCGTCCGTCCCCTTGCGGCCAATCTGCGTGAAAAAAGCCGCGAAACTGTAGTAGTCGTCCTGAGTCCAGCGGTCGAACGGATGATTGTGGCACTGGGCGCACTGAATCCGCATGCCCATGAACACCTGGGCGACGTTCTCCGACACCTTGAGGGTGTCGGTCTCGTTCTGATAGTAGTTCGTCGCCGGGTTCTTGAACGTACCGCCGTTCGCTCCAAGCAGTTCCTGCACTGTCTGGTCCATCGGCACATTGCGGGCGAGACGGTCGGTCAGCCAGTTGTAATAGAGCAGCATCGACTTGTAGCTGACCGCGTTTGACGAGCGGATTTGCAGCAGTTCCGCCCACTTCAGCACCCACAGTTCGGCGAATTCCTTGCGGCCGAGCAACTCATCGACGAGCTTCTCGCGCTTGTCGGCCGCCTTCTCGTTCATGAATCGACTGTACTCTTCCGGCGTCGGCAGCACGCCGATGACGTCAACGTAAGCACGCCGCAAGAATACTTCATCGGTGCAGAGTTCCGACGGAGCGATGCGCAGTTTCTTCAGCTTGGCGTTGACGAGCTTGTCGATGTAGTTGTTCTCGGGAACTTGTGGGAAGCTGAACTGCAATCCCCTGGGCAGTGCTATCACCTGCGAGCCAACGGTGAACGTGGCAAAGCGAGCCATGACGAACGCCTCGCCGCGCTCGCCGGCCGTCACCAGGCCGTTCGCGTTGATCTTGGCCGAGGTGTCATTGTTGCTCAGAAACAGCGACAGGCCGGTCACGTCGCGCTCGGTGCCGTCGGAATACTTGGCCCGGACCACCATCTGCTGCGTTGCGCCCTTGCCGTCGAGGACGGCGTTCTTGGGGAACAACTCGGCGCTGACAGCCGTCGCCACGGTCGGCGGATCGTTGGGTGCCTTGGCTTCAAGCCAGCGAATGATGGACTGATGATGTTCGTGCGTGTCGGGAAAGCGGCTGCCGCCGGTGTGCGGCACCTTGCCGGTCGATTTCTCGGCAAGGAGGCTCTCAGCAGGCAGGGCGAGGTTGATACGTCGGCCATTCATCTCGCGCGTCAGACGATAATGATCGCCCTCGGGATCGAAGCCGAACAGCGACAGGCGGAAGCCGTCCTTGCCGCGAGCCGCGCCGTGACAGCCACCCTGGTTGCAGCCGGCCGCCATGAAGACCGGCATCACGTCGAGGCGGAAGCTGATCGGCCGATCGGTCTTCGCGTCCTTGACCTTGACCGGCACCTTGACCGACTTGCCGCCGTACTCGACGGTCATGTCGATCGCGCCGTCGGCCACCGGATAGACGACGTTCTTCTCGACCTTGATGATGCCGGCGGTGGCGGGCGTCACCTTGGCCTGGTCGGTGACGTCGCGCGTGATGCCGTCGGCCTGGATGGCCTGGACGACAAACGTCTGCTTGCCGCGGCTGGTGAAGAGGTTGATGTCGGGCGGAAACACCTGCACCTCGCTCACGGCTGGAGCCTGAGCGCGCGCGAGGCCGGCGAGCGTTCCCACCAGGAGAACGGAAACCGCGACCGAGCGAGACAGAAATCGCATATTCATCATGAGTCGTTCCCGTTACTTCTTGCCGATGCAAAACAGAGTACTGGTGGACTTCAGATAGATTCGGCCATTCGACACGGCAGGAGACGGCCCATCATCGCCGCCGGGGAGAGTATTGGTCGCCAGGATATCGAGCTTCGGACCAACCTTGATAACGACGCTCTTGGCGGGCGTCGCGAAATAGACCCGGCCATCGGCAGTCGCGAACGGGCTGGTCACCTGCGATGCTTCCGGCACACGCTCGGAGAACTCTTCCTTGCCCGTCTTCAGGTTCCAGCAGGTGATGAAACCCGGCTTGTGGCTGCGATAGACGTAATCCCCCGCGATGACCGGCGAGGAGTACGAACCCGGCGCCTTCGCGATCTGCCATTTCACCTTGGTCTTGGTGACGTCGCCCTCCCCCGACGGATCGACGCACATCCCGGGAGAGCCGCCCGCCCCGTTCTCGGCATAGATCAGCCCGCTGCCATAAGCGAGCGAGGCTCCGAAACCGAGTTGCCCCTTGCACGACCACAGCAGTTTGCCATTGTCGGGATCGAGTCCCTGCAGGGCGTTGGAAGCGTTGACGATCAACTCCGGCTTGCCCGCAACGTCGATCAGCACCGGAGTGACGTTGTTGTACGATTCCGTCTTGCGGGCCTGACGCCACTTCTCGTCGCCAGTTTTCTTGTCGAGCGCGATGAGGAAGCCCTTGCCGCCGCCCTGGTCGCAAAGCTGAATCACCGTGTCCTTGTAGAGGACGGGACTGCTGGAGAGTGCGGGGTTGAGGACGTAGGCGCCAGGGAACTCCTTCTGCCACAGGACCTTGCCGTCGAAGTCCACGGCGGCCATCATGGCCATCTTCGACGAGCCGAACCAGGCGTAGACCCGCTCGCCATCCGTGACCGGCGTCGGCACCGCATATGTCTCGGGCTTCTCTTTCGGCCATGCTCCTGGAGGAAGAGCGGTGCTCCAGAGTTTCTCGCCGTCGCTCGTCTTGTAGCAGGTGACGAAGTGTTGGGGAATTTGCGTCTCTTCCGGCTTCGTCTTCATCACGACAGCGCTGGTG
>JBBSDR010001073.1:0-3510 GCA_038240465.1 Gemmatales bacterium | reverse complement strand
GGGCGAAGATGGAGAAGGCCCGGCAATCGGCGAAGACATGCGCACTACCTCCCTGTCCGGCGCAGGGCCGGACAGGGATCGCTTCTAACGGCGAGCGGCGATCGGAGAAAGATCAATCGCGGATGCCGGGGCGCTGCGGCGGTAGCGGGGCGATGGGGCCACGCGGTCCGAACCGGCCCGGAGGAATCGGCAATTCCTTCAGGAACGCCTGCGCGGGCAGCGTCAGGATACGATCGACCTTGCCGGCCGGCGTCACCTCGTAACCCATGCCGAACTCGATGCCGAAGCTGGTGCCGGTGCGGACGCGCGGCAAAAACGGCGGCGGAGGCGGCGGAAACGCGGCGAAGCCCTGCGGCCGAGGGGGCGCGGCCGGGGCCGGCGGCAGTGGCTTGATCGGCGGCACGGGCAGCGGAAAGGGATCGCGCTCGATGCCCCCGCCCACGAACTTGTACTCGCCATCGGTGATTGTCGTGCGGAAGTGGACGCTCAGCCGCTTCTCCTCGGACTTCCAGGTCATGTACACCAGTTCCTGCGTCTCGGCAGGTCCAGTCGCCTTGCGGTCCTTGAGCGCCTTCTTCTGGGCGTCGAGCATCGCCTCGTCGAGCTTGTCCTTGTTGTCCTTCTTCCAGCCGGCGTAGCGCTTCTTCAACTCGGCGACCGTCGCGGTCACGTCCAGCGGATAGTCCTTGGTCCCATCGAGGCGGGTCATCTTTGTCCCGACGAAGCTCTCGCCCGCCGGCGTACCCTGCTCGTTGTTCACTTCGACCTCGACGAGGGCATAGGGGACCTGGATGTTCCACTGCTTGATGGTCCGGGCGTTGGCCATGTTCAGCAGCGGATAGCTCTGCTCGCGTCCGCGTTTCTCGCCGACCGGAACTTTCAGGTTCTGGATAATTGCATCGGCCGCGGCGACGGGGACGTAGACCCAGCGATAGCTGCCGCCGTCGAGGCTGAAGCCCATGGCGTCCGGCGGGCCGCCCCGGCCCTCGTGCTGCATCTTGGGGGCGACGTCGCTGACGAGCAGGCCGATCGCCTTGCCGGGCAGCGGAGCGTACTTGCGATGCGGGATGAAGTTCTCTCGGTCCTTGACGACTTCCGTTTTGGTTGCGGGCGCGGGTGCGGGAGCGGGAGCAGCGGTCAAAGTGACGGCCGCCAGCAATCCGGCGGCCAAGGTCATCGCCGCCACTTGGCGGACAGGGTGCTTCATGCGAGTCTCCCGGATGGGGGCGAGAAGGAATACTGATAGAGTAACCGAGAAGTCAGGGCATCGGCAATGAGAATGCCGGATCGGCAAGGAGGGAAGTGTCATGTCTGTCGCATCCGCCCCTGTCATCGTGTTTGGAGGAGCGCACGCCTTGCACCGCTTCACGGTCGCCGAGTACCACCAGATGATCGAGACTGGAATTCTCGATGATGAAGACAAGGTCGAACTCCTCGAAGGCTATGTGGTCCTCAAGATGCCTCGCAATCCTCCGCACGACGGCACGATTCAGAACCTGGGCAAGAAACTGTCGAGGCTTCTTCCTGCTGGCTGGGATGTGCGCGGACAATCCGCCGTCACACTCAGCGAAAGCGAACCCGAACCCGATCTTGCAGTTGTCCGGGGAGACGAACGAACCTACCTCAGCCGGCATCCAACTCCGGGGGACGTCGGCCTGGTCGTCGAGGTGGCAGAGTCCAGCCTGACGCGCGATCGCGATGACAAAAGCCGGATTTACGCCCGGGCCAATCTGCCGATCTACTGGATCGTCAACCTCGTCAATCACCAGATCGAGGTCTACACCTCTCCGTCGGGACCGGCCTCCTCGCCGGCTTACGCCCAGCGCCAGGACTACCAGGCCGGCGATGCTGTTCCTCTACTCCTCAATGGGACCCTGGTGGCGTCACTTTCTGTCCAGGAGTTGCTGCCGTGATGGTGGGGTCATCCGCCCGGGCCGCGCGAAGTTCGCAACGGGAGAAGAATTCACTGGCTTTTTTCAGTCGTCCCCGTCTATAATTCTTCTCCAGCTTACTAACTCTCGTGAATCGGATTCATGAGACATCGATCCGATGGGGAAAGGAGTCCTCCGTGCCGACCAAACAGCCCTCCATTCGCATTGGCATCTACGGCCACGACAGCACCCCGAAGAGCGACCGTCATGGCTGCGGCCTCTGGGGAGCCGGCTACGCCGCCTGCCTGGAAACCGCGGAAGCCGTACCCGTCCTTCTTCCGGAAACACCCCCCATCTCGTGGGGCGACACCCTCGCCGACATTCACGGCGTCCTCCTGATCGGCCACGACGGCGATTCGCGCCGCAACCTGTCGCTGGCCGATCCGCTGGTGCTGTGGTGCCGTGAACACGACTTCCCCATCCTGGGCGTCGATCATGGCATGCACACGCTGAACTCGGCGTTCGGCGGCACGCTCTTCCAGGACATCGGCCGCGAATGGCCCGAGGCGCTGCAGCATCGCCATCCGCCGGAGCGCGGCCTGCGCCACGCCATCAACGTCATCCCCAAGACGGTTGTCGCCGAGATTTACGGGGAAGGGGAGATCGTCGTCAACAGCGAACATCGCCGGGGCGTTCAGCGTGTGGCGCGAATCTTCCGTGCTTCCGCCCTGGCCCTGGACGGCGTCGTCGAGGCGATCGAGTCCGACAACGAGGACTGGTTCGCGGTGGGCATCCAGTGGCATCCCGCTTCATCAACGGCGTCCGGACTGGACATCCAGGTGTTTCGCGGGCTGGTGACTGCTGCCCAGCGTCGCAGTGAGTTGGTGGTGGCGTGACGAATGGGTTGCCGCTTGCGGCTTGGCGGGCAGACCGCCAAACCGCGAGCGGCAAGAATTGTTCCGCGAGGTCCAATCAGGGTTTCGCGGGAGCAGGCTGGCGAGCGATGACGATGCGGGTCGCCTCGATCTTCGGGTCTTCTTGCAGCGTCAGATCGTCCTTCTTCACAGGCTTTGCGGGCGGCTTCGGCACCACAATCGTCACCTGGGCTATTTGGCCGATGGTCAGATCGCTGAACTCGCCGTCGAACAGCTTGTCGGGGCCGCGCATCGCCGCCAGTTCTTTCATCGTGTACTTCTTCAGGTTGCCCATGTCATCGAAGCCGGCCTTCGGCGAAGCGAGCCGAACTTTCAGGTTCTCGGCCCCGTCGATGTGAATTTCCTTCGAGGTCGATTTCATGTCGTAGAGCTTGCCCTGATACTGAGCGATTTTCTGCAGGGCGGCGCGATACTGGTTCGCGTCTTTGGCGACAGCAAGTTCGCGTTGCCCGGCGATCAGGTTCTGATACGCGCCCGCGTTCAACTCGCTGTACTGATAGGTCACCTTGACGCGAAATGCCTGCTTGTTCGGTTCGATGTGGACAATCTCACCGACGATCGACTGCGTCTTGATCAGCTTCTTCTCGGCTTCCTTCTTGTCCGGGACAGCCGGGGGGTGCAGCTTGGGGTCGGGCTTCTTGGCGTCATCCTTCTTTGGGTCGTCTTTCTTGGCGTCATCTTTCTTGGCGTCGTCTTTCTTGGCG
>JBBSDR010001072.1:0-3512 GCA_038240465.1 Gemmatales bacterium | reverse complement strand
TGGCGCCCACTTGTGTGTGTGGGTGTGGCGACCGGGGCGCGTTTGCGAGCGGAGTGGCGTGCCGGGAGCGTAAGCGACCGGTGTTTTCGGATCACTCCGGTCGCTTACGCGAAAGCTCCGGTCGCTTACGCGAAAGCTCCGATCACTTACGAGAAAGCTCCGGTCACTTACGCGAAAGCTCCGGTCGCTTTCGCTCCCGGCTCGCCTCAGAGGAGAAATACCGTGCCGTCCGTACCGCGCCACTGGAAGAAACGGCCCGTCGTCGTGCTGGAGACGCGCGTCGTCAAAGGCTCCGGCGGCGGACCCGACAAGACCATCCTCAACTCGCCCCGCTTCCTTCACGCCGCCGGTTACGATACCCTCTGCGCTTACATGCGTCCGCCTGGCGATCCGGGATTTTCACAGCTCGAACGCAAGGCCCAACGCTGGAACGCGCCTCTCCTGGCCGTCGATGATGAGGGTCCGCTCGACTGGCGCGTGCTGCCGCGTTTGCTGCGACTGTGCCGCAAGCACAAGGTCGCCATCTGGCACGGCCACGACTACAAGAGCAACCTCGCCGGCCTGATCCTGCGCCGCTTCTGGCCCATGCGACTCGTGACCACCGTTCACGGCTACGTCCACCACACCTCGCGCACGCCTCTCTACTACGCCATCGATCGCTTCTGTCTGCCGCGTTACGACAGCGTCATCGCCGTCTCGGAAGACCTGCGCCAGAGCTGCCTCGACTACGGCGTGACTCCCCAGCGCTGTCTGCTCATCGAGAACGCCATCGACACGGACGAGTTCAGGCGAAATTTCGACTTCGCAGCCAAGAATGAACTAGGATTGAGCAGTTCAGGGTTCCTGATCGGAGCGGTCGGTCGATTGTCAGCCGAGAAGGGATTCGACGTCCTTCTCCACGCCCTCGCGGCCATTCGCAGTGGCGGCGTGGATGCGGGATTGCTGCTGGTCGGCGAAGGAGAAGAGAAGCACCGATTGGAGGAGCTGGCAAGCCATCTGGGCTGTCGCGAACAGCTGCACCTGGCGGGGTTCCAGAGCGACGTTCGGCCTTACTATCAGGCGATGGATGCGTTCGCTCTCAGCAGCCTGCGCGAGGGACTGCCCAACGTCGTTCTCGAGGCGATGGCGCTCGAAACGCCCGTGGTGGCGACTCGCATTGCCGGCGTGCCGCGCGTCATTGAGGACGGATGCAATGGTCTCCTTGTGAATCCTGGTTCAGTCGAGGAACTGGCGAGTGCGTTGCGGCGTCTCATTCACGAGAAGGACCTCCGTCTCCGGCTCGGACGGGCTGGACGACAGACGATCGAGGAACGCTACAGCTTCGCCAGACGGATGGAAAAAATCGCTGCCGTCTACGACGGTCTGCTCAGCCGCTGACCCACCCCGAGCCCGTTGATGCTCCCCCCTTTGAATCCAACCATCCTGACGCTGTTTGGCACCCGGCCCGAAGTCATCAAACTCGCGCCCGTGCTGCACGCGCTGGAAGAGACGCCCGGCGTCCGTTCGGTTGTCGTCTCGTCGGGACAGCATACCGACCTGGTGCGGCCGCTGATCGAACTGTTCGCTCTGCGCGTCGATCGCGATCTGAAACTGATGCAGCCGGGACAGACGCCAGGCCAGGTTTGCGCTCGCGCCCTGGAAGCTCTCGATCCCGTGCTGGAGAAGGAGAAGCCCGACGTCGTCCTCGTCCAGGGCGACACGACGACCGCCCTCGCCGGAGCGCTGGCCGCCTTTCAGCGCCGCATTCCCATCGGCCACATCGAGGCAGGACTGCGCTCGGGCGATGCGATGAATCCGTTTCCCGAAGAGATGAATCGCCGGCTGATCACGCGCCTGGCCCGCTGGCACTTCGCCGCCACGGAACGCAACCGTGACACCCTGCTGTCAGAAGGCGTTCCGGCCGAAGGGATCTTCCTCACCGGCAACCCGGTCGTCGATGCGCTTCAGGCCATCCTTCGCAAGAACAACGTGTCGCCGCAGCTGCTCGAAGTCCTCGCCCAGACCGAGGGCCTGAAGCGAATCGCCCTGACGACGCATCGGCGCGAAAGCTTCGGCGAGGTAATGGGCGACAACTTGAAAGTGCTGCGCGACTTCGTGGCCGTTCACGAGGATGTCGCGCTTCTCTTTCCGGTGCATCCCAATCCGCAGGTGCGCTGCGTGGCCGGCGACCTTCTCGGCAATCGGCCGCGCATTCATCTGCTGCCGCCCTTCGACTATCCCGACTTCATCGGGTTGCTGGCGCGATCGTGGCTGATCGTCTCCGATTCGGGCGGCGTGCAGGAGGAAGCGCCGAGTCTTGGCGTGCCGCTCCTGGTGCTGCGGAAGAACACCGAACGTCCCGAAGCGCTGGAGTGCGGCGCGGCCCGGCTCGCTCCCACGGCTGACTCTCTGCGTCTGCTGCTGGAGGAAACGCATCGCGAGCGCGGCGGCAACAGGTCCCCCCAGCCGATCGTCAATCCCTTCGGCGCGGGAGACAGTGGCCGGCGCATCGTGGCCGCGCTGCTTCAGGCCCTCAAGGAGTCTACAATGACAGGGGGACGTTCATGAGTCTCCTCACCCGTGTTGACGCCCGCTCTTTGAGCTTGCCCACAATGACCCTGCCCGGCAGCGATCGACAGCATGTCCTCACCGTGGCCCTGGAAGACTATTTCCAGGTCGGGGCCTTCAATCGTCTCATCCAGCATGGCCAGTGGTATCGCTTCGAGACGCGCCTCGAAAAGAACACCGAGCGCACGCTCGCCCTGCTCGATCGCTATCAGATCAAGGCGACCTTCTTCGTTCTCGGCTGGATCGCGGATCGCTATCCCGAGTTGATTCGCAAGGTGGCGGAGCGAGGCCACGAGATTGCCAGCAAGGGTTACTACCACCGCAACGCCCTGCAGCTGACGCCGGCCGAGTTCCGCGAGGACCTGGCCCGCTCGCGCGAAGCGCTGGAGAAGGCGAGCGGCCACCGCATCCTCGGCTACCGCATGGCCGACGGCTGGTTCGGGCCGGAGGACCTGTGGGCGCTCGATGTCCTGGCGCAGGAGGGCTACGCCTACGATTCGAGCATCGCGCCCCGGCTGCGGCAGTTCGCCGACGAACCGTGGCGCCGCTTCATGCACCAGCACGCGAACGGCGACAGAAAGCTGTGGGAGTTCCCCATCTCGACGGTGCGCCTGTGGCGCTGGGTGGTGCCGGTCGGCGGCGGCAACTACTTCCGCCAGTTCCCGCGCTGGTTCGTCCGCCGCGCCATCGCGCGTTGGGACCGCAGCTATCAAGTGCCATTCGTGATGTATTTTCACGTCTGGGAACTGGATCCCGAGCAGCCGAAAATCTCGTCGGCAGGCTGGCTCACGCGCATCCGCCACTATCGCAACCTGCACCGGATGCAGGCCATGCTCGAGTATTACTTCGAGCGCTACTCGTTCACCAGCGCCGCCCGCTATCTGAAGCTGGACACCGCATTGCCTTCCGCTACACTCCAGGAGCAGAGGCACAGTCTCTTCCGTCTTGAGCCCCTTGTGGGCGAC
>JBBSDR010001071.1:0-3515 GCA_038240465.1 Gemmatales bacterium | reverse complement strand
TTGTGTCACATGCACGGCAACGTCTGGCAGTGGTGTGAAAACTTGTACAGTAAAGACGCTCGTGTGGTGCGTGGCGGCTCGTGGAGCGGCAGCTCGAGGGGCTGCCGCGCGGCCTTCCGCTACTGGGTCGCGCCCTCGGTCCGCAGCTACTTCGGGGTTCGGGTCGCGTTTCGCCTGGACTGATTACGCTTTTCTCTTTTTTCTTTTACTCTTTTCTCTTCGCCGCGAAGCGGCGCGGCTCAAGAAATGAAAACAGTGAACATTAGTGTAATAATTTCAGTCCCATAAGAAGGCCCACTGTGGAGAGAGGCGAGCGAGGAGGCCGGCGCTGTCAGCCTGAACGGCGTGGCCGAACCAGCTCATCAAACGCTGCTCGACCTCGGAATAGCTCAGGCTCCGCGCGATGCAGGCGCGTTTCAACCAGCGCAGGCGGCGACGGAAACCCCGAATGTTGTCCCGGGCAAGGAAGCGATGCGGTCGAGCAAATCGAGGACGAGCTGGTCCTTGCAAAGCCGGCAAACCTGACCCTTGAGGTTAGCAGCGACGCGGAGTCCTGGGAGCGGAGCGCGTGGCGCGATAACGCTGGACGCGCTCCGCTCGAAGACTCGCGTCGCGGCTAACCAAATGCGTGAGCGCGATAACGCTGGACGCGCTCCACCTTCTGCAGATTCGGGCTTCCGGTGAACAACATCTCGGATAAAATGTGCCAGAAGCAAGGGCAGCCCTACATTCGTCGGATGACACATGACAAGCTCGATACCCGGTCCGCGCAAACGACGGACACGCCAGCATGTCATCGCCGATCTGAGCGTGCATCATGTGGAAGGTTTCATCCTGCAAGAAGGGCATACCGCGCAGCGATTCAGCAGCGATTACGGCTACGATCTCATAATGTGGACATTCGATGAGCAGGGCTATGCCGAACCCGGATCCGTCTACTTTCAGTTGAAGGCGGAGGAGTCCGTGCCAACAGGCGGAAAGGTTTGCGTTTATGATCTCGACATCCGCGATTACAATCTGTGGCGGCTGGAAAAAACGCCCGTTATCCTGGTAGTCTACGAGGCCGCGCGCAAACGCGCCTGTTGGGTGCACGTTCAGCACTACTTTCGGGAAGACACTACTCGTCAGCCCGGTCGGGGTGCAAAAACCGTGCGGGTGTCCATCCCGAAGCGTCAGCCCGTAAACCGCCGCGCCATCGCCCGAATCCGCGCTCTCAAACAAGCAGTGCAGCGCCCGATGCTGGAGGACCCCTCATGAAACGCTCCAACGTCACTTACGGCCAGCTCGACAAAGTGCTGCGGTCGCTTGGTTTTTCGTGCCGTCTCATCACGGACGCTCCGCCCCCGCCCCGCGGTTACCAGCACCAGGAAACCGGCGCGATGATCCTGCTCCCTGCCTTTGCCGAAAGCGACAAGGCGTATGAATACCATCTGGCCGCGGTTCGAGGGGAATTGGACAACTTTGGCATCGCCGATCCGACCGTGTTCGCCGCCAAGCTCCAGAGGGCCGGGTAAAACGAACGACAACGTCGCCAATCCATCCCGGTAGGAGCCATCCAGCTCCTGTCGTGGCGACAAGCGGCTCGCTTGTCAGCTCAACGCCAGCCGGCAAGCGAGCCGCTTGCGGCTACGGCCTCGCGGCTAACCACGCTTGAACCAGCCGCCGATCTGACCGCCGACCTCCCGCATTCGCTCCAGGGCATGCTGCTGGCTGCGCTCGGGCATGTCCGCCAGGTCGCGGGCCAGGCGCACTTGCATTCGCAACACTTCCAACTCCACATTGCAGACCCGAAGCCGTTCCTTCCGCGCCGGCCTCGACGGGGCATACTTGCAGCGGATCAGGTCGGCCACGCCGCTTCGCGGCGAAGAGGAAAAGAGAAAAGCGTAATCAGTCCAGGCGAAACGCGACCCGAACCCCGCCGTAGCTGCTGCGGTCCGAGGGCGCGTGCCTGCTGCGGTAGGCCGCGCGGCAGTACCTCGAGAAGTGGATCCACGAGCCGCCACGCACCACACGAGCGTCTTTACTGTACAAGTTTTCACACCACTGCCAGACGTTGCCGTGCATGTGACACAAACCCCACGGATGAGGCGCTTTCTTTTCGTAGTCCTCTTGCTCCCTCCCGTCCACCGCCACGGTCCGCTCCAGATACGGCCCCTTGTCGGTTGTGCCATAGGGATAATCGCCGTTGCAGTTCGCCTGCTTGCCGTTCAGTTCATCGCCGAAATAGAAGGGCCGCTTGTTGCCCTTGCCGCCACGGCACGCATACTCCCACTCATCCTCATGCGGCAGCACGAACTTCCCCTTCCCCAGCGCCGCCGGCAGATCCACATCGTTCAGCTTCTTCAGGAACTTCTGGCAGTCGTCCCACGATACCTTCTCCACCGGGAAACGGCTCGTGTCGTTGATCTCCGCCTTCTTGATGGTCTCCTCCGCCGGCACGAAATAGCTCGGGTTCTCGCCGATGAGCGTCTGCCATTCCTCCTGAGTCACCGGATACTTCCCCAGCCAGAAACTCTTGCTCGTGTATTCGTGTTCGGCCTCGTCATTGGAGCGTTCCTTTTCCCCCTCGGGCGATCCGAGCGTCGCCTTGCCGTCCGGAATCCAGCAGAACTTCATCTTCACGCCCTTGCCCAGCGAGACCTCCACCACCTCGCCCGGCTTCCGGAGCACCGCGCCAACCTTGCCCTCGAAGATCACCTCGCCGCTGACGCCCAGGCTGGCATCGTCGGGCTTCTGCGTCGCGCCCCGGTCGGCCAGGTTCCTCGGCATCGCTTTCGGAACGGTCTTGGTCACATGAGCGACCAGGTCGCCCCAGGTCAACTCGCCTTCGTTGCTGCGGAATTTCTGCAGCACATGGTAGAAGAACAGGCCGTGTTTCAGGTCGGCCGGCTCCTGCGCCAGCTCTCCCTCCTTGCAACTGAACAGCACCCCGGTGCCGCTCTTCACCTGGAACGTGGCGGCCTCTCCCGCGCGTGTGATGCCCTCACGATCCCGGCAGGCATCAATGAGGAGGAAGCGCGTCCCCGCGCCGCTCTCTTGCAGATCGGCCACCAGCGTGTCGATGGACAGAAGCGATTCGAGGCGGCCCAGTTTCGGCACGCCGTCGTAAGGGATGAAGTAGCTGCCGCGCCTGTCCATCACCTTTATGAGGGTGCCATGTCCCGCCAGGCCGACCAGCACGCTGTCCTTGCCGTTGAGCTTCATGTCCTTGATCTTGCGGATTTCCCTGGCGCAGCGCTCGACCGTGGCATCATCGCCCGTCAGCAGCGTCACGTTGTAGTTGCCGTCCTTGAGGAGCTTCGCCATCTCCTCGACATCAGCCTCGGCGTAGTCGAGGGTGCGGAGTTTCGAGCCGGCGCTGTACTTGTTGATGCCGATCAGCAGGGCGATGCGGCGCGGCTCGTCCGCATGGCGCAAGACAAGAGCGCCGAGCAGCACGGGAAGGACCCAGGCAAAGCGAAAACTCATCGGCGACATGATGAAACCTCCAGATTGTGGTTAGCCGCGACGCGAGT
>JBBSDR010001070.1:0-3523 GCA_038240465.1 Gemmatales bacterium | reverse complement strand
CGACAAGCTCGCCCTGGCCTCTGTGTTTAGAGCGAATCGCGTCCCCACTCCAGAGACGATTCGCCTCGCGGAACGGGAATCGGCGATTGAGGACAAGTTCCTGCCGGGCGTGTGCAAGCCGCGCTTTGGTGCCGGCTCGATGTCAACGTATCGCGTCAACTCCATCGAAGAACTGGAGCGCATTCGGGAAGCCGAGCCGGGTGTCGAGTTCATCCTTCAAAAGTTGGTCCACGGCACCCCGGCCAGCGTTGCCTTTCTGATCGCACCCCAGCAGCGTATCGCGCTGCTGCCGGCCGAGCAGACGCTCTCCCGCGATGGCCGATTCCGCTACCTTGGCGGACGGTTGCCGCTGCGCACACCGCTCGCGGAACGAGCGCGAAGGCTGGCCCTGAAGGCCGTGAAGGCTGTGCCGGGGTTATTCGGTTACGTCGGCGTCGATCTCGTTCTGGGGCCGACGCGCGGTCACGTTATCGAGATCAATCCGCGATTGACGACCTCGTATGTCGGTCTTCGCGCGCTGGCCCGGCCGAATCTCGCCGCCGCGCTGCTGCATCTGGCCAGGGGGTTGCGGATGCGACTGACGTGGCGCACCGGGACAGTTCGCTGGCGGACGGACGGCGATGCAACTTTCGAGTAGGATAAGATCGGGACGCGGATGAACGCGGATTTTTCGGATGAACGCGGATCGGATTCTCTTGTTGTCTCGATCCGCAACAATCCGCCCACTCCGCGTTCATCCGCGTCCCCTTTCTTGCCAAGACCGAGGACCATCTCGTCAGGAGAGAAGTCCAACAATGATCGTACTGCGGTGGATTTTCTGGGTCCTTCTTCGCCTGGTTCTCGCCGGCCGATATCGCCTCCGGGCGCAGGGCTGGGAACAACTGCGGAATGTCAAGGGCGGCGTCCTGGTGCTGCCGAACCATCCCGCCTACATCGATCCCTTTCTCGTCTTCGTCCTCTTCTGGCCCCGGCTCAAGATGAGACCGCTCGTCTATGCCGGCAACTTTCGCGGGCTGCTCGGACGCTTCGCCAGCAAGCTCTTCAACGCCCTCGAAATCCCCGATCTCGAAGTCGCCAGCGCCCAGGCCCGCGCCCGCACGGAAGAGATTGTCCATATCGTCGCCGAAGGTCTCCAGCGCGGCGAGAGTTTCAGTCTCTGGCCGTCCGGACACGTCACCCTCAATGGCGTCGAACGTCTTGGCGCCGCCCGCTCCGCCGCCGACATTCTCCGTGAGGCCCCCGAGGCGACCGTTCTGATCGTCCGCACGCGCGGCCTCTACGGCTCCTCCTGGAGCTATGCCCCGACAGGCGCCCGGCCCAATCTCGGTCGCCGCATTCTCGCTGGAATCGGCACCCTCCTCGCCAATCTGTTCTTCTTCGCCCCCCGCCGCCGGGTCGAGATGACGATTCGCGTCGTGCCGCGTCCGGAGTTGCCCGAGCCACGCCGCGAGACGCTCAATCCCTGGCTCGAGGAGTGGTACAACCGCGACACGAACAACGCCGCCGAGAAACCTGTGTTCGTGCCGTATCACTTCCTCTTCGGCCGCCGAACCTTCGACTATCCGCCACCGCCCCGGGAGGCCGAGTTCGATCTCAAGGAGGTGCCGGCCGAGACACGCGAAGCCATCGTCGCCCTGCTCGCCGAGCGCCTGAAACGTCCGCTCGAGGAAGCCGAACAGAAACCCGACACGCGCCTCGAACAACTCGGACTCGACAGCATCGATCGCATGGAACTTGGCTTGCAAGTCGAACGCAAGTTCGGCGTCAGCGGCGAGGAGACGCCGGCGACCGTCGGCCATCTGTTCGCCCTGGCGCAGGGGCTGGTCGAGAGGAAGCCGCCGCGGCCGCCGCCGCCGGCCTGGTTCCAGCCGCTGTCCGATGACGGCCCGGTGACACTGCTCGGAGATACTGTCGCCGCCGCCTTCGTCGCCCGCGCCCTCCACAATCCCCGGGACGTCGCCGCCGGAGACGACCTGGCCGGCGTGCTGAGTTTCGAGCGCTTCCTCGTCGGCGTCCTGACGATGTCGAAGCGTTTGCAGGCCATTGAGGCACCGAACGTCGGCCTGCTGCTGCCGGCGTCGGTGGCCGGCGACATCGCTCTGCTCGCTCTGCATCTGGCCGGCAAACTGCCCGTCGTGCTGAACTGGACGACCGGCCCGGCCAATCTGGCTCATGCCGCCAAGGTGATGAAATTGTCGCACGTCGTCACCTCGAAAACGTTCATCGATCGGACCGGCATCATCGTCGAGAACACGAAATTCCTGTTCCTCGAAGAGCTGCGTGCCTCCATCAGCAAGTTGGAACTGCTGCTGACGCTGTTGCGTGTCCGCTGGCTGCCGGGGAGTGTCAAGCGGCTGGTGCCGCAGGTGTCGCCCGATAGTCCCGCCGTCGTGCTGTTCACCAGCGGCTCGGAGAAGGCCCCCAAGGCAGTGCCGCTGACGCACAACAACATCCTCGGCGATCAGCGTCTCGGCATTCCCGTGATGGGTCTGACGCGCAAGGACGTCATGCTCGGCTTTCTGCCCGCGTTCCACAGTTTCGGCATGACCGTGACCGGCCTGTTGCCTCTGCTGACGGGATTGCGCGTCGTCCACCATCCCGATCCGACTGACGCCGTCAACCTGGCCCGAAAGATTACCGGCTACAAGGTGACGGTGCTGATCGGCACGCCGACGTTTGTCAGCCACATCCTCGAACGCGCCAAACCTGGCGAGATGGACTCGCTGCGGCTGATCGTCTCGGGCGCGGAGAAAGCGCCGCAGGCCCTCTTCGATCGCTGCAAGGAAGCAGCCCCCGGAGCCATCGCCGTCGAGGGCTACGGCATCACCGAGTGTTCGCCCGTCGTGTCGGTCAATCCACCGCAGGAGCCCCGGCCCGGCTCGATCGGCAAGCCGTTGCCGGGCCTGGAGGTGCGCGTTGTCGATCTGGAGACGGACGAGGTGCTGCCGGCGGGAAAGATGGGCATGCTGCACGTCAGCGGACCGACAGTCTTTCCCGGCTATCTGGCTTACGAGGGCGAGTCGCCGTTCGTCGAACGCGACGGACGACGGTGGTATGTCACGGGCGATCTTGGCGAATACGACGCGGACGGCTACCTGTGGTTTCGCGGGCGTCTGAAGCGATTCCTCAAGGCGGGCGGCGAGATGATCTCGCTGCCGGCACTGGAGGAGCCGTTCGCGAAGATGTATCCAGCAACGGAGGACGGGCCTCGCGTCGCCGTCGAGGGCGTCGATCAGGAAGGCAAACGCCGTATCGTCCTGTTCACGACCGAGCCGATCAACCTCCACGATGCGAACGCGCGACTGATGGAGGAAGGCTTCCACGGCGTGATGCGGCTCGACGAGGTGAAGCAAGTCGAGAAGATTCCGATCCTCGGCACGGGCAAGACAGATTACAAGCAGCTGCGCGCCGAGATCCTGGCGAGCATGTAGTTCTCCTGTGTGAGATCGCGGTTTTCCCAGGCGAGCCGGGCGCGTATGCGAGCGGCGCGCGGGGTAGTCTCCCGCCGCGGCTCCCGTCGGGG
>JBBSDR010001069.1:0-3524 GCA_038240465.1 Gemmatales bacterium | reverse complement strand
TCTCGCCCAGCTTTCGCGGCTTGCCGATGAGTTTGCCCGTGGCCGGATCGAGCGTGAGCAGGCGCAGTTCCTGGTCCTTCTCGTTGAGGACATACAAGTTGCCGTCCAGCACAAGAGGAGCGGACAGGAAGAAGCTATCGTCGAGGTCGCCCTTGCCGCCGGCGCTGCCGATTTCCCAGAGCAGCTTGCCGCTATCGAGGTCGAGAGCCTGCAATCGATTGTGATTCAGGGCATCTCCCAGCGCGCCGCCGGGGGCGCCGGGCTGGCCGAAGCGCTTAGGTGAGGTTAAAGGCGGGACCTGGAAATCCTCGACCGCGTAGACGCGGCTCCTGTCCGCAGTGAGACAGCCGACCGTGGCATTCTCGAAGAGGACCTGCGGGCGAACGAAGTTGGTAACGTAGTTTTGCAGCCACTCGTTGAGCGTGCCGACATGCTTCGCCTCCTTGAGCATCTTCTCCACGCTCCAGGTTGAGGGATGCTCCCAGTAAACTTCGCCGGCCTTGAGTTCTTCCTTCATCTGCTGGTCAAGGCTGCGCGCACGCAACCCGAACCAGTCGCGGTAGATCACGAGCGGAACTATCTTGCCATCCTCGCCCTTGAGAACGACACCGAGCGGATGCGCGGACACAAAGTTCGGCTTCTGTGTGCTGGCGAGGTAGTCGGAGACCTGCTTGAGCCAGTCGCGCGTGGTTGGCTCGCTGACGGTGTCGATCTTCCAGATCGGTTCGAGGTAGGGGACGCCGCCGCTGGCCGGAGCATTGCGGGCGGCGTTGCCGCGAAACATCGTCCAGTCGGATCGAGTGTCTTGCGCCAACGGTCTACGCTGCTCGATCTCCTTCTTCAGTTCGGCGAACGAGAGCGCCTTCTTGCCGATCGTGAGCTTGTCCTCCCCGAGAACCTTTTCGAGGACGCCGAGGATCTTCTCCGTCTGCCGGGCAAACTCGCCACCCGCGCGCTGATGGGCCAGGGCCGCCTTGAAGAGCGTCAGCGGCGCGAATGTCTCAATGGTGCCGAACTGGAAAAGTTGCTGGAAACAGAGCGAGGAGGATGCGTAGTTGCCGCGGTCGAAAAGATGCGTGGCCAACTGTTCCATCGCCGCGATGCCCGCCGCGGTGTCGGGATAGCGCCGGATGACTTCGGCGAGCAGGGCCGACTCGTTGAAGAGGCGGGCCTGTTTGAGCAGTTCCTCGGCAGCAGGGCCATACGCGGCCCGGTAGTAGACTCGTCCGTCCTTCGGCAATTCCTGGATGATGCGCGTGGCCTCGACTTTCACGTTGACCAGGACTTTGCGGCCATCGCGAACGACGTCTGCGAACTGATCCTCCGGCAGATCGAGGATTTTCTGGAGCAGCGTCGTGACGACGGGCCAGTCCTTCTTGGCGATGCGTTCCTCGGCGACTTCGAGATGGCTGGCGAGGTCTCCGACCGGCAGGATGAAGTTGGAGCCGGCCTGGGGGAGTGGGGGTAGCTCGGGTTTCGCCCTCTTCTGGGCAAATAATGCCGGCAGGACCAGCAACAGAGCCAGCAGGGCCAGCGACACACGACGGCGATGTGACATGAGAGAAACTCCTTGCGCGACACACGACGGGTTGCATCAGCATAAACGATCCGGAGCATGCGAGGCAACAGGTTGCTCGATCGCCTGATGGACAGCGAACGCAGCAGCGCTTAGGATTCTGGACTGCGAGCGGCATCGTTCGCGTGAAAACGGGAGCGGCAACAGAGGGACAGGCAATGAGTACACGAATGGGACGCGGAATGCTGGCGGCGCTGCTGGGCGCGATCGGCGTGGCCCTGCTGGCGCCGCGCGGCGAGGCGGAACCGAAACCGGAACTGCCCAAGGCCGCGCCGATCTTCAAGAGTCCCGAGGTCATCAAGATCGACGGCGTTCTTGACGAACCGGCCTGGAAAGACGCCATCCAGATTGACGCCGATTACATCTGGGGCAAGGTCGGCGAGAAGAGCAAGGAGCCGCGCATGAAGGCGTGGTACACCTGGGACGATCATTACCTCTACCTCGCCTATGAGACGTTCGACAAGAACCTCGTCGCCCTTGGCACCGGCGAGATGAAGGGGCCGAAGGGCAACCAGATTGAGGGCGCGCACATCGCCCATCCAAAAGAGAAAGTGGACGTTGTCGAGTTCTTCCTGTCGTTTGGCGATGCGCAGATCTTCTGGGAGGTGCATCACAACGCGGCCAACCAGTTCAACGACATCCTTATCACGGTCGTCGATCCGGAACGGCCGATCGCCAAATCGATGCTCTTCTTCGATGGCATTCACTTTGGCACCCGCGAGGTACTCGACGACGATGCGGAAGCCGGTAAAACGCGCCAGTTCGCGGTCAAACTGAAGCCGAAAGCGGATGGCAAGCCCTCGACGATCAACGACAGTTCGGACACCGACACCGGCTACATCGCCGAGATGCGTTTGCCCTGGCTCGGGCTGGGCGCGCCGCGCGAGCGCATGACTTCCATCACGAAGACCGATTCGGCAGGCAAGAAGACAAACGTGCGCGGCCCGTGGAAGATGACCGGACAGGAGATGCGGATCCTGGCCGTGACGCAGGACAGCGACACGAAAGAACACTATCACCACTCCAGTCCGACGAAACCGGGTAGCTGGTTCCACAAGGGGACCGAACACTGGCCGCGCTACGTCCTGCAAGAGAAGAAGTGATGCAATGAGGCGGCGATTCTCATCGCTGTCTCATAGTTTTTTCATGTTCGGTACTTGTCGGGACGGGTGGTGTTGGATGTGTCATGGCATGGAGCGGTCCTTCTCGGGCTTCCTCAAAGTCCGGAACGACGCTCATTCACTCGTACGAGGATAGTTCATGACTCGCATCCTGTTCGCGGCTGCCCTGGGCGCGGCTCTCTGCATGGTTCAACCGGTCCAGGCTCAGCGGAGCGCTGCTCCTGACGACGTCAAGAAGCTCGAAGAGGAACTCGCCAAGTTGCAGAAGGCGGCCAAGGACATTGAAGCTCGCCTGAAGAGGGCGAAGGATACGACCGGCAAGAAACCGGAAGCGAAGGACGACAAAAAGTCCGACAAGAAGCCCGGCGAGCGCAGCCGTCCTGACATGGGTCGTGGCCGCGGCGAGCGTGGCGGTCCGGGTGGCTTTGATCGCGGTCCGGGTGGACGTGGCGGCCCTGGCCGTCCTGGCATGGACCGTGGCCGCAGTGGGCGTGGCGGTCCGGGCGGCTTTGATCGCGGCCGTGGCGGCCGTGGTCCTGGCGGCCCTGGCGGTGAGGGCCGTGGTCGTCCGGGCGGCGAGAAGAAGGCGCCCGAGAAGAAGGCCCCCGAGTCCAGCAAGGGTTCCGACGTGGAGAAGAAGCTCGATCGGTTGCAGAAGGAACTCGAAGACCTCCGCAAGGAACTGCGCCGTCGATAAGGGAACGGTTGCGAAATAACTTCCCGCCCCCTGGGGCGTATGGGGGGGTTGGCATATCCCCCAACCGGCAACAAGATGGTCTGTTTTTTGGCCGCGGGGCGAAAGCCCTTTTAGATTGCCCACAGGGGGG
>JBBSDR010001068.1:0-3526 GCA_038240465.1 Gemmatales bacterium | reverse complement strand
TCGCGTCGCGGCTAACCGTCAGCGCCGTGTCTGAAATTCGGTGGAGTTGAGCAACGCCCAGAGAATGTCCTCGAACGCCTCGTTTCGGCTGCCAGCCTTCTGGACGTGGGTCAGGCAGCGTGTCTTCTCGCCCTCGGCCGGCTTGCGCGCCAGCACTTGCAGATAGACCTTGTCCAGGGCCTCCGTGTCGGTGGTGTTGGCCGTCAGCAGCCGCGCCAGGAAGGTGTCGCCCCTGGCCTTGATGTGGTCCTGCACGGCCGGGTTGTTCATCAGGATGAGGGCCTGCGGGATGCTGCCCTCGATGTCGTCGGCCTTGAGCGACGGATCAAAGCTGAACTCGTTCTTGAACTGTCCTTCGAGACCGCCGCCGAGGCCAAAACGGGCCGCGCCGCCCATCATGCCGGGACGGCCGGCGGGACCGCCGCCGCTGATTCGTCCGAGGACGTGCTGCATCGAGTCCCACAGGGCGTTTGGCCTCAAGCGTGTCGGGTAGACGGCCGTGAACTGCAGGTGTTCGCCCGGGTTGCTGGTGCGGCTCTGGCGCTGATACGTCTCGCTGTTGAGAATGACGCGATAGAGGTCCTTGATGTTGTAATCGCTGCCGCGGAAGGCGCCGGCGAGCCGGACGAGGACCGGACCGAAGACGGCCTCCTTCTGCGGGCCGATGTCGTCGATCGGCATGTAGAACGACTGGCCGAACAGTTCTCCGGCGATGCGGTTGACGAACGCGGCCGCGAACCAGGGATTCTGTTTGGAGACGACCGCCTCGGCAAGCTGGCCGCGGCGGTTCTTGTCGTCGAGGTTGCGGCCGGCCGGCATGCCATCGAGGAACTTCGGATGGACGACCGTGCCGCTCTGGCGATTCGTGCTGTTCTTGTCGGGCATGCGGTATTCGCCGCCGCCCATGCGGGCTCCGCCGCCGCCCATGCGGGCTCCGCCGCCGCTGGACAGGTCGATGCCGACGACGCGCTTTTCTTCGCGCAGCGGTCGGGGCCGGATGCGAGCGAAGTAAGCCGCCAACTCGTGAAACTGCTCGCGCTTCCACGCATCGAAAGGATGATCGTGGCACTGGGCGCAGTTGATCTGGATGCCGAGAAAGACGCGCGACGTCTCGGCCGCCTGTTCGACCACGGAGTCGGCGCCGAGGTGGCCGCCGAGGAAGAACGCGGGTCCGGCCTTCTCGTCGTCGAATTTGGCCGGGCCGGAGAAGGTGAGCATCTCCTTGACGATCTCGGACCAGCGCTTGTTTTCCTTGAACGACTTCGCCAGCCAGCGCTCGAAGTTCCGCTGCAAGCCGCGGCCCTGGAGGGCGGTCAGGCGCACGGCGACGACCTCGCGCCAGTAGGCGGCCCAGTTCGAGGCGAACTCATCGGTGTCGAGCAGCTTGTCGATGAGTTTGCCGCGCTTGTTGGCATCCTTGTCGGCGATGAAGGCGAGGATGTCGGCGGACTGGGGCAGTTTGCCGGTCAGATCGAGATGGACGCGGCGGATGAATTGTTCGTCGGTGGTGCGCGGCGCGGGGGTGACGCCGGCGGCCTTCTGTTCGCGGGCGATCAGGCGATCGATTTCGCCGGCCGCGAGAGGCGTGGTGGCGGCCTTGAGCCAATCGGCGACGGGGACGGCCCCGCCGCGAACAGCACTGGCCTGGTCGGGTTTGCCGGCCTGGACGCCGCTGCCCAGGACGGCCAGGACCGCCAGCGCCGCGAAGGTTTTCGAGAGGACTCGCATAGGTGTACTCCTGCTCAACGTCCGATCCGCAATCGATTTCTCCCACAGCAAGGATACGCCGTGGTATCTGAAAAAGTCGTGAGAAATCGTCTGCGAATGGAACCCCGGCAGGAGCAGGAAGTTTCGCGAGAACGAGCGCTGATCCGTCCGCCGTGCCGCTTGCGGCTTAGCGGGCAGCCCGCCAAGCCGCAAGCGGCAGAAGGTTACTGGCCTCCGGCGGGAACGCGCGCGGGCAATCCACCGGGAGCGCCGGCCTCGGCCTGGGCGCCCTGGGCCTGGATCGAGGATAGTTCGCGAGCAAATGGGTAAGGCGGCGAATCGGGGGCGTAACTGGGCGGATGTTCCAGATAGCGCGGCGAGGGCAGCGTCATGCCGCCGAAGTAAGTCTGGCAGCCGGCCAGCGCCGCGAAGGCCAGCCCCAGACCGGCCAGCAGGTGGCAGCGAAAGCCTCGCGAACTCTTCATGACTTTCCCCTTGGTGGTTAGCCGCGACGCGGAGGCCTCGGCGGGGCGCGTGGGGCGCGATACCCCCGACCCCGCCCGGCACCGAAGACTCGCGTCGCGGCTAACCAGTGCGTGTGACGCGACAACGCCGGACGCGCTCCGCTCGAAGACTCGCGTCGCGGCTAACCGATTGAGAAGATTCTTGTCTTGTCATCGTCCGCGAAGCCTGGAAAAATTTAGTGGAAATGCCGTGCGGAACAGGCACGATAGAAGACGGCTGGAAAAACAGGCCGTTCGCCATTCAGAGGCAGGCTGGCAAAGGACGACAGGACGTCCGCCCTCCCCATCACGAATAGCCGGCATGGCAGGGGATGGTCCTGACCCATCGCGGGAGAACGATACCATGTCCATCACCGAAACCGAGCCGACTCCGCTGGCAAGGCTGCCGCTCGTGCTGCTCTGGGGCGGTACTCATCCGCCATTGCCCCGGCGCGAGGTGCAGATCCCGCCGTATTCACGCCGGCGGACGACGCCGCTGGAGGCGCCAGCCTGGCTGCAGACGGGAGCGATCAAGGAACCCTTCGATTTCTGCCGGCATCTGCGGGCGCTCTGCACCGACGTGGCGCTGCGCTGTGACGAGTTGAAGCACCTCAACGTCGCGCGGCTGCTGTTCGGCATGACGCAGGCCCGCCGGGGATGCCGGCACGGTCTGCAAGCGCGGGTGACGCCGCTGCGGTTTCATCGCGGCAGCCTGGTGCATCAGCGCCGCGGGGTCAGCTATCAGGTGCAGCGCTACTTCGTCGATGGCCGGGAGATGCTCTACCTGGTGACCTTCTGTCTGCCGCGCTTCCTCGATCAGTCCTTCGACGACAAGTTCATCACCCTGTTCCACGAGTTGTATCACATCAGCCCGGCTTTTGACGGCGACCTGAGACGGCATGGCGGCCGCTACGATCTGCATACGCACAGCAAGAAGGAGTACGACGCCCACATGGCCCAGTTGGCACGCTCGTATCTGTCGCGCTGTCCGGACGCAAGCGTCCATCACTGGCTGCGTCTGGATTTCGCCCAGTTGCAGCATCGTCACGGCAGCGTCGTCGGCGTGGTCGTGCCGAGGCCGAAGATCGTGCCGGTGACCCTGCATCGCGTCGCGTCCGCCGCTTCGAACAAGTAGTCCCGTGGAGATCCGCCATGCCGGAGAAGTGCGAAATGCCGGAACACAATGCGACGACGGAGGAGGTTCGCGCGCTGCTGGCGAACTGCAAGACGATTGCCGTCGTCGGTCTGTCGGACAAGCCGGATCGCGACAGTTATCGCGTGGCGGAGTACCTGCAACAGCACGGTTATCGTATCAT
>JBBSDR010001067.1:0-3526 GCA_038240465.1 Gemmatales bacterium | reverse complement strand
GTAAGGTGTATGGCCACACGGCGGAACGAAAACGCCAGCAGGAGTTCAGCGCGTTCCTGGAACTGCTGAACCGCGACATTCCCGCAGCAAGCACGGCCAGCCACAGCGTGCTGGACAACCTGCGCAGGCACAAAGGCCAACAAGTGCAGGCCTGGCTCGCCAAACACCCGCGCTTCGTCTTTCACCATCCGCCCGTGCCTGGTTCGTGGCTGAACCAGATCGAGCAATGGTTCAGCATCCTGCCACGCAAGCGCCTGGCCATCGCCGACTTCGCCGACAAGACGGAAGACGCGGAGCGCTTGCAGGCCTACATCAAAGCATGGAATGCAGTGGCTCAGCCGTTCCAGTGGAGTACCAAGGCCGTGACAAAAATCATGGCCAAACGCGGCCAAACGCTACCCAAAGATACACCCGTGGCCCAGGCAGCATGCGATTCCGTTTATTCAGCCCCTTTATTGTGAAGGGCTGTACTTTGTAAGCGGCAGCACGTCTGGACGTTCCCTAACGCGGAACGTGGCCAGGCGGCCCTTGAGTTGAGACCCAGCTGGTGTACGCTCCAATTCCAAGTGGCCCGAAAGCTGGCCATTTCTTTTTTCAGCGTGACTGGCGACAACAGCTTGCTACGGTATTTCTTTTTCGCACGCGCGTCGATGTGTCGCTGCAGGTCGGCGGTAGTCACAGACTGCACGGCGAAGCGCTCGCCCAGGGTACGGACAAAGTGGTTTAGGTGCAGCGCAGTTGTCTTGAGGGAACTGGGTTCCATTGCCCCGCTCCTGTAGGCCGCGAGATATTTCTCCTTCAGCAAACCCAGCGTGACTGCGACCACCGGATTCGTGCGTTCGGGGAGTTTGCCGTCGGTGCGGACGAACTCGATTACATCTGCCCCGTATCACGTCACCAAATAGGCGGAAGTGCCCACAACACAGTCTACTCGTGCCGCATGACGACGGTGAACCACGCCCTTGGCCCGCCCTCGGAAAAGACAAGTCCTTGAGATCGGGCCGAACCTCGAACCTCGACGGACTCGACCGCCCAGCCAGCGGCGAAGGCGTCGTGCAGTTCCTCCTTCGTCACCCGCCGAGGCCCCTGAGTCCCTGGCTCCTCGTCAGAGAAGCAGACTTTCGCCACCACGCCGCCGATGTCCCATCCCGGCTCGCATAATGCCGTTACTTGCTTCGGCACCGAGATCGGCCCGATGACCTTTGAAGCCGTTGTCAGCGGATTGAGCCAGAGCTTGCCTGGTTCAATCTTGTCGATATAGAAGTGGTCTTCGATCTCGCCGCCGTGTTTGGCAGGCGCAGTCTCGTCGCAGAAGGCGTTGAGCAGGTCGAGAACTTTATGGGCATTGGGCAATTCCTTCGCTGCTTCGCCCGCTCTCTCCTGGGCATCCTCCGTGTCCTCGATGTAGCCTTTTTCGGCCAGCCACTTCGCCAGTTTCTTCGTCACGGTGCCAGCAGCCTGCATCGTCTCCTTGCCGCACATCACCTTCCGGGGCATGAAGTAGCCGAGGAACTCGCTGTATCCATCGGTAGCATCTTCCGGGCCGAACGTGCCGCAATAGGTGCCACCAGCCTTGGTGATCTTGTCGTAT
This sequence comes from Gemmatales bacterium, assembly GCA_038240465.1. Lineage (GTDB taxonomy): Bacteria > Planctomycetota > Planctomycetia > Gemmatales > Gemmataceae > JBBRIK01. Next base: position 1,935 of record JBBSDR010001067.1, on the reverse strand, counting down.
TCGCCATCGTGACCAGGCCAGTAGCCTTCCAGGTACGACTTGTAGAGGCCGATGATGTTTTCGTATTTCTGGAAGGTCTTGTGACTGATCCGGCCCTTCTGGTCGGCCAGAAAATCCTCGAACAACTGCGAGATCGTTTTGGTGGGCTTGGTCGTTTCCATGATTGTCCCTCCGGGTTTGGTTGTTGGATGAGAATTGAACTATGGATGGAACCACTCCTCGTCCTGAACGGCCTTCATGGATTCGTCTACTGTGAGATCGTCAAAAATGCCGACCCATTCTTTTCCCGTGTGCCGCATGAAATAGAGGGCGAACTTGCCCCCACCAAGATGCTCGATCCTTGCAAACTTATGCTCAAATGTAGGGAAGAGGGCGTTCGGACCTGGGCAGGCGTAGGTTGAAGAAAAGTAGAAATAGCCCCGATACCACTGGGCCTTGATGTCGCTGATGTAATTGGAGCGCTCTTCCCCTGAGGGCGGCTTGACATGCAGTGGTTTCAAGACCGTCTCGATCAAATCCTTGGCCTTGGCTTCGACCTCCGACTTGATTGAGGCAGGCACCGTGGCCCTCTTCTTTGCCGGGCGGATATTCCACGGTTCTCTCGGTCTTGCCATTGTCGTCAGTCCTTTCGGTTGCTGCCTTGCTTTCCGTTCCAGAAGGGACAGAACGGGCAGTCCTCACCGCGCGGGAAGTCTTCGCCTTCCTCGTGCGGACAGCCCATGTTCCCCTGACTCATCGCCACCTGCTTAACGCCGTGCTTGAGGAAGAAGTCCTTCATCTCCTGCTGGACCTTCGGGTTGGTCGTCACGTCCGTGGCAACCCACCGCTGCATGATCGGCTCGGCACCGTCAGTGAGAATCACGCCTGCGGCGATCTTCGTGGTCGTTTTATCGTCTGGCCCGTACATCGCCACGGTGCCGATGGGATACTGCGGTTGCCGCTGGCCGGACGCCAGGCCCAGGTCTTCTTCGCCGCCCTTACGATAGCAGCAATGCTTGAACTTCTTGCCGCTGCCGCAGAGACACGGATCGTTGCGGGAGATTTTCTTTCGTGACATCGGGATCGCCTTTCACTTGCTTTCGTGCTGCTCGCACGCCCGAAGCATCGCAGCCAGCGGCTCTGGGTCGGCCAGTCGGTGATCTGTGCCTACTTCGATCAACGCCGAGGCGGGTAGGCCGCTGTTTCTGACCAGTTCTTCGCTGTGGGCGAAGGGAACCATATCATCGGCCCCTGAATGCAGTACGACGTCGCCGGGTTTCACAGTCGTCTTGGCCTTGCCCCACTTCTTCCAGGCCGGGCAAAGCAGGACGAGTCGGGCCTCGCCGCTGTTGATGTTCATGGCGACGGCCCCGCCTCTCGATGAGCCTACCACGACATCGGGTTGCTGCCAGTCGAACTCAGCCTGGGCGATGTTGACCGCCTCCTCGAAGTCTTCATCGGGGAGGGCCGGATTGATGACCTCATGGCCGTGCTGCGCCAGGAAGGTCGGCTTGACGCCGCCAGGGACCGATTGCCAGCCGTGGCGGAAGAGGATTTTCATGGAGTCTTTGTATCGTGACCAGGCTGCTGAGTCGGCCACGGCCTTAACCTGGGAATCCATCTCGGCACGTTCTGCTTGTACGCCAGGTAATCAGCACCGAACCGCTTGACCAAGCCCGGTTCCTCGGCCAGCGGGATGTACACGACGTTGACCACAACGATGACGACAAACCAGCTCAGCAAGGGCAAGGACGCCGCCAGGACCGCTTCCCCAAGCAGGACGAAGAACACCCCGGCAATCATCGGGTTGCGGACGTGCCGGTAAACCCCCTGAACCACGAGCCGCTGCGTCGGGTTCCACGGAGCGAGGGTGCCTTTGCCGACCGTCACGAAGAGCCGGATCGTGGCGACCATCAGCAGGAGGCCCAGGCAGATGAAAGCGCAACTCAGGATAGG
>JBBSDR010001066.1:0-3528 GCA_038240465.1 Gemmatales bacterium | reverse complement strand
TTCTCGCTCGCAGGTCTTCCGCAATGAAGGGCAGGCCATCGTCGTTCCAGTTGAGGAACCGGATCGTCCACGGATTCTCGGTGCCAGAATTCTCGGCGAGCATTGTGGAGTCTCTCCTCCACACAGCCCGCCAAATACTGGACGAATTGAAGCCAGCGATGCAAACCCCCTGAAAAGCGATCGTCGTCAAGTCAAGTTGTGATGCGTTGACGCCCAGTCGAATGCTGGGCTGCGGTCTGGCCATCGCGAGTGTCGAAGGCTCGCGGCCAAACCGTCGGATGTGTACAATACTCATGGGAGGATGCCCATGACTGCGACTGCGGCGCCAGCGCTCGAACAACTCGGCGATCTTGTACCCTTCGTCCAGACCAGCGAGGGTTTCCGCGACCTGCTCGCCGCCCTGCGCGAGGGCAATGCCGGCACACTCGACGGCGCCTGGGGTTCGTCCGCGCCGCTCGCCCTTGCCGCGCTCGCCGCCCACTGTCCCGGCACGCTTCTGATCGCCATCGCCCACCCGCGCGATGTCGATTCCTGGGCGACCGATCTGACAAGCTTCTCCGGCACGCCACCGCTGCTCTTTCCCGCCTGGGACAGCCTGCCTTCACCGGACAGCGAACGGGTTGATGAGATTGGCGGTCAGCGGCTGCGGCTCTTGCGCCAGCTTGAAATCGGCTCGCCGCCGCGACTCCTTCTCGCCTCGTTTCAGGCCCTCATGCAACCCGTCCTGGAACGCCAGCGGTTGCTGGCCGGCCGGCGTACCTTGCGCACCGGCACCAGCCTCGATCTCGAATCGCTCACCGACTGGCTGCTCGAACACGGCTATCGCCGGACCGAGGTTGTCGAAGCCCCGGGCGAATTCAGCCGCCGCGGCGGCATCCTTGATGTCTATCCTCCTGACGCCGACGATCCCATTCGCGTCGAACTGTTCGGCGACGAGGTTGAGTCCTTGCGCCGCTTCAATGCCGGAACGCAGCGCAGTCTGGGGGCCATGACCTCGGCCGACCTGCTCGCGCTGTCGGGGACCGATGCGGTCGCGCTGACCGGCCATCTGTGCGAGTATCTGCCGGCCGGAAGCTGGACCGCTTATGTCGAACTGGAGGAACTGGCCGAGCAGGGCAAGCACTACCTTGAGCGTGTCACCGACGTGACGGGGCTGTTCACGCCGGAAGCGGTTTTCCAGCAGTTGACGCGCTGGCCGAACATTCGTGTCGCCACACTGCCGGCGCCGACTGTCGAGGCCACCTGGCACATGCGCGTTGAATCCGTCGAGCGCTTCAGCGGCGACGTGACGCGCGTGCGCGATGAGTTGGATAGCGCCGCCAGCAACGATCGCGTTCTCATCGCCTGTCCGAGCGAAGCCGAGTGCAAGCGCCTGAGTGAAGTCCTCGCTGCGGGTCAACTGGCGCAGTCCGGACGCTTGCGGGTCGTGACGGGCCGGGTCCGTGCCGGCTTCCGCATGGTCGAAACCGGCCTCGTCGTTCTCGGCGGGCAGGAGTTGTTCCATCGCGATCAGGCACGCGAGGTCCAGCCGCGCCGCCGGCTCGAATCGCGGGCCATCGACAGCTTTCTCGAACTGGCCGAGGGCGATCTCGTCGTTCACGTCAGCCACGGCATCGCTCGCTATCGCGGCATGAACGTCCTCGAGAAACACGGCCGGCAGGAAGAGTATCTTACTCTCGAATTCCGCGAGGGCGTGCTGGTCTACGTCCCGGCGTCGAAGATCGATCTGGTGCAGAAGTACGTCGGCGGCAGCAAGGTCGATCCGGAACTGTCGAAAATCGGCGGCACTTCCTGGGCCAACAAGAAGCGGAAGGTCGAGGAAGCGGTCCTCGACCTGGCCAGTGAGATGATCGACTTGCAAGCTGTCCGCGAAGCCCAGCCCGGCATCGCCTTCCTGCCGGACTCGGAATGGCAGGCCGAGTTCGAGGCGGCCTTCCCTTATCGGGAAACGCCCGATCAATTGACGACCCTCGTCGAGATCAAACGCGACATGGAGCGAGGCCGGCCCATGGATCGCCTCATCTGCGGCGATGTCGGCTATGGCAAGACCGAACTGGCCATTCGCGCCGCCTTCAAGTGCATCGACAACGGCAGACAGGTGGCGGTCCTGGTGCCGACGACGGTCCTGGCCGAACAGCACTTTCGCACCTTCGGCCAGCGGCTCGCGGAGTATCCCTTCGTCGTCGAGGCCCTGAGCCGCTTTCGCTCCGGCGGCGAGCAGCGGCGCATCATCCAGCGACTCGCCCAGGGCGGCATCGACGTCATCATCGGTACGCATCGCATCGTCAGCGCCGACGTGAAGTTCAAGGACCTGGGCCTGGTGATTATCGATGAGGAGCAGCGCTTCGGCGTCGATCACAAGGAACGCCTCAAACGGCTGCGGCAGAAGGTGGACGTGCTGACCCTGACGGCGACGCCGATTCCGCGCACGCTGCACTTCTCGTTGCTGGGCATTCGCGACATCAGCAATCTCGAAACTCCGCCTCCGGATCGCCTGGCCATCGAGACGCGCATCGTCCGCTTCGACCCGACCATGATTCGCAACGCCATGCTCCGCGAATTGAATCGCGAGGGACAGATCTACTTCGTTCACAATCGCGTCCACAACATTCACGAGATCGCGGCCAAGTTGAAGAAGATCGTTCCCGAGGCTCGCTTCGTCGTCGGCCACGGCCAGATGACCCCCGACGAGTTGGAGGAGGCGATGGTGACGTTCGTCCGCCGCGATGCTGACGTGCTGGTGGCGACGACGATCATCGAGAGCGGGCTGGACATCCAAAACGCGAACACCATCTTCATCAACGAGGCCGACAACTACGGTCTGGCGGACCTGCATCAGTTGCGCGGCCGGGTCGGCCGCTACAAGCATCGCGCCTATGCCTATATGGTCCTCGACGGCAACAAACAACTGGCTCCAAACGCAGCCCGACGGTTGAAGGCCATCGAGGAGTACACCGAGTTGGGCGCGGGCTTCAAGATCGCCCTGCGCGACCTTGAGATTCGCGGCGCGGGCAACATCCTTGGCACGCAGCAGAGCGGCCACATCGCGTCGGTGGGCTACGAGTTGTATTGTGAGATGCTCGAAAACGCGGCCCGGCGTATGAAGAACGAGCCGCTCCGGACGCCGCTGGAGATCAACCTGGATCTGCCGTGGCGAGCGTTCCTGCCGCGCGAGTACGTCCAGGGTCAACGGCAGCGCATCGAGGTGTATCGCAGGCTGGCGCGAGTGCGGAGCCTGCACCGGCTGGAGGATTTTCGCCAGGAGTTGCGCGATCGCTTCGGACCGTTGCCGGAGTCCGCGGAATGGCTGCTGCGTCAGGCGGAGGTGCGGCTGCTGGCCTCGCGCTGGCACATCGCGCGCATCCGGCTGGAGACGGCCATCGAGGGTGGGCCGATCGACATGGTGCTGGAGTATCGCAATCAGCGCCGCATGGCGAAACTTGCCAAGCAAGCGGGCGGCGAGTTGCGGGTGGTGGATGGGTCGAGCGCCTATCTGCGTCTGCCTCCCGGCGCGAAGAGTCAGGAGGA
>JBBSDR010001065.1:0-3528 GCA_038240465.1 Gemmatales bacterium | reverse complement strand
GCCATCGCCGTCGGCCTTGCCCTGACGCTCCCGGCGTTCGCCGAGACGCCGCACAAGTTCTTCGACGCTCATTGCATCGCCTGCCACGACGGCCAGACGAAATCCGGCGGGCTGGACCTGACCGCGCTGAAATTCACGCCCGAGGACGCGGACAACTTCGCCCGCTGGGTGAAGGTCCACGATCGGATCGCGGCCGGCGAGATGCCGCCCAAAAAGAAGCAGCGACCGCCGGCCGGGGACGTCGCCTCCGTGACCCGGTGGCTGCACGACGAGTTGGCCGGGGCCGAGCGGAAGGCGACCGCGGGCGACGGACGCACCCGCATGCGGCGCATGACCCGCGCCGAATACGAAAATACGCTCCGCGACCTGTTCGACCTGCCGGGCCTGCCCCTCCACGCCGACCTGCCCCCGGACGGTCAGATTCACGGGTTCGACAAGAACAGCGACGCCCTCGACCTGTCCCACGTCAACCTCTCCAAGTATCTCGACGCGGCCGATCTGGTGCTCGATGTTGCGATCGCCACCCGTCCGCGTGCGCCGAAGGCGGAGAAGTTCCGCACGACCCTGGCCTACCCCGCCGGGTTCGTCGCTCATGTCCTGCTGCACGGCGACGGCGTCCTGCTCAAGAACAAGGAACCCGATCCGGACTTCCCCCCGGCCGGCGAACACATGCACATCGACCAGGGCGCCCACGAGCGGATGGGGGCGTTCCGCAACGGCGCCAGCGTCGGCCTGTTCCGGCCGGAGGATGAGTCGTTCCACCCCTACTTCAATGAGTACGTCGCGATCTACCCTGGCCGATACCGGCTGACGATCCCGCTGTGGAGTTTCCAGTGGGACAAGGGGAAAGTGCTGCCCTCGCGCGGCACCGAGGCGGCCCGGCTGTCAATCGTTCAGCTTGTCGGCGACGGCCGCGGCGGCGGACACCCGAGTACCGTGCTGACGTATCTGGACGCCCCGTCGCTCAAGGAGCAGAAGCACGAAGTGATGACCTGGATGAACCCGCGCGAGACGATTGGGTTCAACGCGGCATCGCTCGCTCATGCGCACACCCGCGGGCCGAAGCGGGCCATGGGGTTCACCGGGCCGGGGATCGCCTGCGACTATTTCGACGTCGAGGGACCGCTCCACGACGCCTGGCCGCCGGCCGGACACCGCCGGCTGTTCGGCGAACTGCCGATCAAGCAGTTCGACCCCAAGGCGAACCCGAACGTCCGCCCGCCGGCCCGCATCGTGGACCGCCAGCAGTTGTTCATGGCCCACAACAAGCCGGACCCAGTGCCGGGAATCTGGACCGTCACCAGCGACAAACCATTCGAGGATGCCGACCGGTTGTTCGCGGACTTCTTGCCGCGGGCGTTTCGCCGCCCGGTTTCGGCCGAGGTGCGCAAGCAGTACGTCGCCCGCGTGGCCGGCAGGATGAAGGCCGGCGACTGCTTCGAGGTTGCCATGCGATGGGCGTACCGCGCCGCCCTCTGTTCGCCGGACTTCCTCTACCACGTCGAGCCGGCGGGGCAACTGGACGACCACGCCCTCGCCTGCCGGCTGTCGTACTTCCTCTGGAACTCGATGCCGGACGAGCGACTGGCGAAGCTTGCTGCCGCTGGCTCCCTCCGCAAGCTTGGGGCGATCAAGGCTGAAGTCGATCGGCTGCTGGCCGATTCACGGTCCAAACGGTTCGTGGAGGACTTCCTCGGCCAGTGGCTGAAGCTCCGCCTGATCGCGGCCAACGACCCGGATAACAAGCTCTATCCGGAGTTCAACAAGTACCTGCAGGATTCGATGATCGCCGAGACGCACGCCTACTTCCGGGAGGTCCTCGACAAGAACCTGACGGCCGATTCCCTCGTATTATCGGACTTCGCGATGCTCAACGGCCGGCTGGCGGCCCATTACGACATCGCGGGCGTGAGCGGGAGCCAGGTGCGGCGGGTGGCGCTGCCGGCAAACTCCGTGCGCGGCGGATTGCTGTCGCAGGCGGCGGTACTCAAGGTGACGGCGAACGGGACAACCACTTCGCCGGTGCCGCGCGGAGCATTCGTCCTCGACCGGCTCCTCGGCAAGCCGCCCGAGCCGCCGCCGCCGAACATCGCCGCGGTCGAGCCAGACGTCCGCGGCACCACGACGATCCGCGAACAACTCGACAAGCACCGCTCGGAGGCGACGTGCGCCTCGTGCCACGCGAAGATTGACCCTCCCGGCTTTGCCCTGGAAGAGTTCGACGTCATCGGCGGGCAGCGCGACCGCTACCGCTCGCTCGGCAAGGGCGATCCGGCGCCACGAAAGAACATCGATCCCTTTATCGGCATCGGGTTTCGACTCGGGCCGAAGGTGGACCCGTCCGGCGTTCTGCCCGACGGCAGGAAGTTCAGCGGGTTCGCCGAATTCCGCGGCCTCCTCGCGGCCGACCGGGACAGTCTGGCGGCCAACCTCGTCCGCCAACTGGCGGTCTACACGACTGGCCGGGGGGTCGGCTTCTCCGACCGCGACGCGATTGCCGCCATCGTGGCCGCCACGAACAAAAACGGCGGCGGCGTCCGCACCTTGATGTATGAACTCGTGCAAAGCCAACTGTTCCAGACACGATGAGACAATTCATGCGCGCCTTGCTCCTGTTCACCATGACCGTCCTGACCATCGGCAGCTCTCAGGCCGATGACAAGACTCTTCCAAAACCCGAACGGTTGACGTTGCGGGTACTCGGCCTGTTTGCTCCCGACCGAGTGAAAGACCTGCGCGAGGACTTCGCCCGGATGCCGGACGTCAAGCTCGTTGCGGTGGACTTCGATTTCGCGGAGATCACGGTCGAGTTCGTCGGCGTCAAGGCGTTCCCGGGCTTCCCGCCCAAGGATTTCGCCGCGGCCCTCGACGGCAAGCTGGCGCAGGCTTCCAACCACACGTTCCATGTGAAGCCGAGGAGCAGCGTGCCGCGCGCGAAGCTGAAGACGGTCGTGATCCCAGTCGCGGGGCTGGATTGCAAGGCGTGCGCCCTCGGCGCTTACGAAGCGGTTGCGCGGCTTGACGGTGTCGAGCAAGCGACCGCGAGTTTCAAGGAAAAGAAGGTGACGGCTCTGATCGACGCCGAAAAGACAAACCAGGCCGCCCTGGAAGGCGCGCTGCGGCGTGCCGAGGTGCAGGTCCCCAGGCCGTGATCAGACCAGGTAGTTGAAGATCCGCGTGCTGAATCGCGTCCAGGGTCCAATCAAGGGTTCCCGGGATCTTTTCCGTCCTTTTCCGGCCCTGCCCCCAACGCAAGTTTTGCCCGAGGTAAGGGTATCGCCAACTGGAACCGTTCGGGTTCCGCCGGACACATGCCGCAGGAAGACTCCTCTTCCCGATCGAAAAACTCGTTCAACTCCTGCTCGGAGCACTCGGGCGACAGCGGCGCGTAACCGAGATAGGGCTTCCACTTCTCCGACAGCCCGTAGCGGGTGTCCTGGAGGGGCAGGTAAGCCAGGGGGGCGCACTTCCAGAGCCGTCCCTCGAACAACTGGGGGCAATATTTGGCCGGGCATCTCTCCCAACTCT
>JBBSDR010001064.1:0-3530 GCA_038240465.1 Gemmatales bacterium | reverse complement strand
CAGACTCCGAAAGAGGGAGGTTTTCCAGATAATCGATTGCGTCGTTGGGGATGTCCAGGTTGTAAGGCACCGGCCACCTCCAATTACCGGCCGCTCCCGGGTCTCCGGCGAGCGATGCAGTCCCGGAGGGTCGTGTATTCGCCCTGCTGGAAGACGGCCTCGGCCTTTTGCATCTTTTCCTGGTCAAGGGGGGCAAGCGCTGCGCTTGCTTGCTCCAGAACGAGGGCCAGTCGGAGTCGAAGACTCGTTACCTCATTCACGGCGGCGTTCAGAGACCCTTGGGTATTGGCACCTGTCGCGGGGGCCTGCTCCACATGGGCTGCCACATTGCGGAGAGTTGTCAGAGATTCCAGTCCCGCGTCAAAGGCGTTCAGCGCCACCTTGCACATCGCGCGGCAGCGGCCTGCTTCAAAGCCGACATCTCCCAGACGCCCGACAATTTCCGCCCACAATCGCTGTAGTGCATCCGCCACGCGAAGGGTCCGTTCCCGCAGTTGGTTGGCCTGGTCCGCGTCTAACCCCTGAAAGTTCAGGAGGCGAATGTGGTCCCTGACGGCCTCGGCAAAGTCGCGGGTCAAATAGGGCAGCGACTCTGTCGCAGGTAGGCGAGCGTCCGGCCCTTCTTCTCGGCTGCCGACGAAGTCCGACAGCGGAATCGACACATTCGGCATATCAACGAGTTCAAACGCTGTATTCATGCTTCACCTCCGGATATCAGGACGGACTCGGGGACGGCAACTCCGAGTTCGCTTGGTCGCCCGGTATCAGGCCAATCATGATCGCGGAAAAGAGGCGGATAAAGCCGCAGTTCTGACACAGGATCGGGAGGGCAGGAGTACACTTGCCACCGAAAAGTATGTTGTTGTCCTGGATGGGAAGCATGGTCCCCAGTTCGCCCACCCCCCAGGATGTGCTGTTACAGCAGGGGCAGACCATCAACGCGCATTTCTTTTGGAGCCACTCGTGAACTTTCTGAAGTTGGTCGGGGTCCAGGGACATGACTCGGCCTTCCTCCTACTTCCGACACGAGAGGATGCGAAACGGCGCGGCTCTGTCGCTTTACTCCTTCCCCACTCGTCTACCTTTATCATAGACCGCATGAGGAGCGGATCAGGGCAAATCGAAGACGTACAGCGGCGAGAAGTTGCCGGGATACTCCTTGTTCTTGCCGAGCGGACGGCCATTGCCGTTGCTGCCGGCGTTCGTCGCCGTCACGATCAGCCGCTTGAATCCGGGCTGGACCGCGAGTCCATGCGGATTGGGCAGGGGCGTCTGAAAGAAGGGAGCCGCCTCGCCGGGACGCGCGAAGAAGAGCTTACCCTGTCCCGGTTGACCGCTCAGGACACCCATTAGAAAACCATCGGGATGGAAGGACAGGTCGTACACATAGCCCTCCAGCGGCGCACCGAGCTTGACCGTGTGTGTCGTCTTGCCGCTGGCCCAGTCGAACAGCATGACGCACGGTCCCGCCGTTCCCTTGCCCGCTGCACCGAGCGCACCTGCAACAGCCAGCGCCGTTCCCTTGGCGTCGAATGTCATGAAGCGAGCGCCGCCCAGTTCTTGCAGCGCCATCACCGCATACATCGATCTCGCGTCGATCTCGCGTACTGATTTTCCAGTACCGATGTCCCATTGCTTGATGACGCCCTTGCAATCGCCGCTGACGAGCGATTTGCCGTCGGGATGGAACGCGACGGAATAGACCTCGCAGCCGTGGTCCTTCATCTGACGAATCTTCTTGCCATCAGCGCACGACCAGAGGCGCACCATGCCGTCAGCGCCGCAAGTCGCAGCGGTCTGGCCGTCGGCGCTGATCGCGCCCGAGCGCAGCCAGCCATCGTGGGCCTGCTCGATGGTCCAGGCCGGCTTCGGCGCTGCCTCGGTGATTGGCCAGCAGGTGAGCCGGCCCCACGAGTCGGCGCTGAGCAGACGCTTGCCGTCCGGATGAAACGCCAGCGCCGTCACCCAGCCGCTATGGCCGGTCAAGGGCGACAGCGCCTTCAAATCGGCCGTCGTGGCGTCCAGGCGGCGCACACTTGCGTCCTGACCGCCGGCGACGAGGAGCTTGCCGTCGGGGCTGAAACGAACGGCGCACATCTGGCGATCGAGGTTGACGACCTTGACCTGCTTCGGCGCGGTGGTTTTCATGCGAGCAACTCCTTGATCGCCTTGCAATCGTCGTGCGCGATCGGCAGCGGTTGGCCAGCGTTGTTGTACTTCACCCGCTTCGAGTTGACTCCCAGGGCGGCGAACCAGGTGTGGAACAGGTGGCCGATGTCGTGCTCGTCGCCACTGACCCAGGTGCCGGTGTCGTTGGTCTTGCCGACCGCGATGCCGTGCTTGAGTCCGCCGCCGCCCATGATGACCGACCACGCTTCCGGCCAGTGATCGCGGCCCGAGTCGCCGTTGATCCGCGGCGTTCGGCCAAACTCCGACATCATGACCACCAGCACATTGTCGAGCATGCCGCGCGCCACCAGGTCCTCGATCATGGCCGAGAACGCCCGATCGACCTTCGGCACCGCCCCGCGATGGCCGTTGAAGTTGTCGCCGTGATAGTCCCAGTGATACGAGTTGACCTTGACGAAACGCACGCCCGCTTCGAGGAGCCGGCGGCCAACCAGCATGTGCCGGCCAAACTCGTTGGTGCCATAGCGCTCGATGTCCTTCGCCGGGACCGTCGAGGAATCGAAGATCGCCTTGTGCTTCTGCATCTGGGCGGCCATGTCGAAGACGAAACTGTTGGCCTCGGTCCACTCCTTGTTGCGCTTCTCAGCGTAACGCCTGTCGAGGAGGTTGCGCAGGTCGTTGCGGACGGCGTCGTCCTCGGCGCTGAGGTTGGCCGGGCGAATGAGGCCCTCCGGCGGCTTGCCGTCTCCCAGGGCCAGAGCGCCGTACTTCGGGCCGAGGAAGCCGGCGTCCTGATAGACGAAGCCGCCGTTGTAGGGCTTGACCCAGACATAGGGAGGCAAGCCGCTCTCGGTCGGACCGAGGATCTTGGCGACGGCGGAACCGAAGTAGGGATAGGTGACGCCGCGATTCTTTGGATCGCCGCGCTGGATGCGCGCCACCCCGGCGGAGTGGGAGTTGTCCTTGGTACACATGCTGCGAACGAGGGCGAGATGGTGCATCAGTTTGGCCGTCTTGGGCCACAGTTCGCTGACATGAATGCCCGGCACACTGGTCGGAATGGCGCGGAAGGGGCCGCCGAACTGCGTGTTTGGCTTGGGGTCCCAGCTTTCGAGCTGGCTGATGCCGCCATCGAGCCAGACGAAGAGGACCTGTTTCTCTTTCTTCTTCATCTGCTCGGCGACGGCCGGTGTGGCCAATCCCAGGCCAGCCGCTCCCGCCGCGACGGCGCCCCCCAACCATTGACGCCGCGACAGGCGATGTTCCCGGGAGTTGCACGAGTTATCGTTCATGGTCTTACCCATCCACCGTGGTGCAGGCGTCTCGCCTGCTCTTGTTTCCCGTGGTGCAGGCGTCTCGCCTGCTCTTGTTTCCCGTGGTGCAGGCGGCTCGCCTGCTCT
>JBBSDR010001063.1:0-3532 GCA_038240465.1 Gemmatales bacterium | reverse complement strand
TTTCCTCCGCTAAGCCGCAAGCGGCAAGGAAGGTCGCTTGCTTATCGCGGGATGCCACATTAGACTACATTCATCCGGGCAAACAGCCGTCGCGCCGTCAAGGGAACAATCGCCCGGTCCCATCTCGTCTTCCTGGTGAGGGGGTGCCCGGTGAGTACGACAGCCAATCCGCACATTGACGTCAAGGTCCTCGAAGAGACCCGGCGCCATATCAGCAGGCTCATCGACGAGGTGGGCCGGCTCTCCGAAACCGAACTCTCGCCGCCGGAATACTTCAGCGAAGTCCTCAAGCGCGTCCAGATCGCCATGGCCGCCCCGGCCGCCGCCATCTGGACGACCACTCCGCAGGGAGGATTGCAACTCGGCTTCCAGGTCAACCTCCGCGAAGTCGGACTCGACGAGGAAGGCCGCAAGATCCACGACGAGTTGCTTCGCCAGGCCCTCCAGAATCCCCAGCCTATCCATTTGCTGCCCCACTCGGGTTCCGGAGTGAGCGATGATGGCCGGCCCGCGCCCGGCAACCCGACGGGTTACCTGCTGCTGCTCGTCCCTGTGATGCTCAACAGCGAGGTCCAGGGGTTCATCGAGGTCTGGCAGGCGCCCGATCGGCCTCTCAATGCGGTCCCCGGCTTCCTGCAGTTCCTTGGCACCATCTCCGACCTGGTGGCGCGTTTTCAGCGCAACCGACGCATGGGCCAGATGGCCGGCCAGGAGCAACTCTGGATTCAACTGGAAGCTTTCTCGCGTCAGGTTCACTCGACGCTCAATCCAACCGAGGCCGCTTATCTCATCGCCAACGAGGGCCGGCGGCTCGTCGATTGCGACCGTCTCACCGTCGGCATCCGCCAAGGACGCCGGACGCGCGTCGAGTCCGTCAGCGGCTCTGATGTGGTCGAGAAACGCTCCAATCTCGTCAAACTGATGCGCAAGTTGTTCGACTCCGTGCTGCGCTGGGGCGAAAAACTCGTCTACGCCGGCACCAAGGATGACAGCTTGCCGCCCGACGTCCTCACGGCCCTCGATGCGTATCTCGCCGAGAGCAACAGCAAGGTCCTCGTTCTGCTGCCGTTGCGCGATGAACGCGAGAAGGAAAGCAAGAAGCCGCCGCGCTCCGGGCTGCTGATGGAATGCTTTGAGACAATCGAGGAGTCGCAGGAACTGGTGTCGCGGCTGGAGATCGTCGGCCGGCATGCGGTGTCGGCCCTGTACAACGCCATCGAATATCGGCGCATCCCGATGCGCTGGGTCTGGCTGCCGCTGGCCAAACTGCAAGACGGTCTGGGCGGCAAGGGGCGCGCCATTGCCGCTCTCGTCTTCCTCGTCCTGGTCGCGCTTGGCAGCCTCCTCTACCTGGTACCCTATCCGCTCAAGATGGATGCGCGCGGCAATCTGCTGCCCAAAACGCGCTACTATGTCTATGCCCCCGAGACGGGAACCGTCGTCAGCATCTATCCGCGGCCCAAGGACTCCTTTTCGGAGGGAGCCAACCTCATCGAACTTTACAGCCAGGACATCGCCAAGGGACTGGCCCAGTATCAGATCGAGGTGAATGCGGCCGAGAAACTGGTCGCGCTGGCCCAGAAGTTCGCTGGGGACGCCAACGCCAAGCCCGAGGACAAGAAGCAACTGGTGGATGCTCAGAGCCAGCTCGCGGAGAAACAGGCCAAGCGCGACGCGCTCGCCCAGGGGCTGTTCATGAATCCTGAGAAGCTCGGACACTTCTTCGTCCGGGCGCCGGTCTTCAACGCCCAGGAGAACGATCGCCGGCGGACGCGACTTGGCCAGTGGACGATGCTCAGCACCGATCAGCGCGAGAACCTGGTCGGCAAGCGCGTCGATCCGACGGTGCCGTTGATGCGCATCGGTGACAAGGACAGCGGCTACGAGATCGAGTTGCGCATCCCCCAGAAACATCTCTACCAGATCGAGTCCGCGTTCAAGCGACTGGACGTCGAGGAACTGGACGTCGATCTGAAGGTGCGGAGCGAGCCGACGCGAACGTTCAAGGGCAAACTGCCGTTGAAGCGGCTCGGCGGTGAGGCGACGACACAGCGCGACGACAACAATGAGCCGGAACCGGTGGTCATCGCCTACGTCGAACTGGATCACAAGGACATCCCCGTCGCGGATCGCGTTCCGGAGGAACTGCGAACGACGGGCATCGAGGTCCTGACGAAGATCCGCTGCGGCGAGGCTCGCATGGGTTACGCACTCTTCTACGGCGTCTGGGAATTCGTCTGCGAAAAGATCCTGTTCGCGTTCTAAAGCCACGACAGTTTGGCGAGCGGGAGCGTCAGCTTCCTCGCCGGACCGCAAGCGGCTGAAATGGAGCTACTATCATGCTGCGCACGCTCTTCCTGTTCGCGTTCCTGGGTCTGATAGGCTACGGCGTCTTCAGTTGGGCGACGGGAGGAATTGAACCGGGGTTGTCTGGGAAGCCCGCTTCGTCCGGGAAGGGGGATAAAACCTCTTCGGAACAGGACAAGCCGAAGGTGGATCAGCCGCCGCCGCTGAAGCCGGAACCGCGGGAGGAAGCACGGAATGGCGGTGAGATCAACGTCGTTTCGAGCAAGAACCCAGCCCGTCTGCTCGAGCCGCTCGTCATCGACAACGCCCGCATCGGCATCGTCGAGTTTGTCGATCTGTCGAGCCAGCGGCCCGGCAAGATCCTGCTGCTCGGCCTCGAACTGCCGAATGGTACCCCATTCGATGCGAAGACGATGCGCAAGGAGCGAGTCAGCTTCCTGGCCATCGAGACCACCGAGGCGGAATGGAAGACACTGAAAGTGCCGGCCTATCAGATTCCCAACGATAAGCGACTGTGGCGGCGCTGGCAGGAGAACGATCCGATCGAGCCGGGCAGAGTCAAGCTGATGACCGAAACGAAGAGTTTCCTCAACCTCCAGGAAAACATGCCCGTCAAGGAGGGCCAGTTGCTCGGCCTGATCGATCCCCGGTTGACTCACGCCGAGATGAACATCAAGATCGCCAAACTGCTGGCGGCCCAGGCGGAGGTGTTCTCCACGGTGAAGACGCGCGACGAGGCCAAGACGCGCTATGAAGTCCTCGCCCGCGTCGCACCGCAAGGCGGCGCCGGTCAGGAAGAAGTTCGCGGACTCAAGCTGGCCTGGGAGCGCTACATTGAAGAGGAAAAAGGCAAACTGGCCAACCTCGAAGTGGCTCGCGGCGAGGTGCTCCAGACCGGCACCGCCCTGGACCTGCACGAACTGCGCTCGCCGATCAACGGCGTCGTCCGGCGGATGCACAAGCAGACCGGCGAGTCGGTCAAGGAGACCGACCTTGTCGTCCTGCGAATCGAGAACCTCGACCGGCTGCGAGTCGAGGCATTCGTTGATGTGCAGGATGCCCAGCGGCTGGCAAAGGATATGAAGGTTGTCGTCGAGCCGACGAAGCCGGAGTCTCCCGCGGTCGTTCTGCGCGGCCATCGCGAGACCATCACCGCCGTCGCCGTCAGCCGGGCGCCGCAGTCGTATATCCTCTCGGCCAGCGAGGATCGGACGGTTCGGGTCTG
>JBBSDR010001062.1:0-3535 GCA_038240465.1 Gemmatales bacterium | reverse complement strand
CGTCAGCCCCTGCTCGCCGGTAACGGCTCCCCCGCCGAGAGCTAGGTAGTAGGAACGAGCGCTGCCGCCGCCGATGCGCCGGCCGCCGCTGTGCCGCAGCCAGGCGAAATGAGCCGAGCCGAGAGCGACGGCCAGGTCGAGCGAGGGGTTCGTCAGGACGAGCGGCTGCCAGGGACGTGCCGGCGTGTCGTACCACTGGCGCAGGACTGTCAGCAGATGATCGCGGAGAGAGTCCGGCTGAAAGACGCCGCCATTGAACAGGATAGCATCGACAGGAGCATCGCCGGCGTGGCGCTGCAGGAACTCGGCCAGGTGGCGCGTCACGGCAGGATCGCTGACATAGGGCAGCCCCATCTCGTGCAAGCCAGTGCGTGCGCCGCGCGCCGGCAGGGCGTCGCGCGGCGTCATCGGGAAGAAGCCATCGAAGAGGACTTGCCGGACCTCGGCGGGAGTCAGCGAGGCATGGAGGGAGCCGCCAATGACGGAGCGTCCCCGGCCCATGACACTGACGGAATGGCTCGCCGGCGGCTTCGGAGCAAGCAGCGTTTCCTTGGCCTGACGGCACGCTTGCGTGAGCAGGCCGTACTGGACGGCGTCGAGCCGGCCGCTGCCGAGTCGGGTTTCGAGGAACTTGGCGAGAGCGAGGTCCATGTTGTCGCCGCCGAGTAGCAAGTGATTGCCAACGGCCCGGCGGACAAAGCCGATGGCCCCCAACTCCTCGGTGCATTCGATCAGGCTGAAGTCCGACGTGCCGCCGCCGACATCGACGACGAGACAGCGCTGGCCCGGTTTGAGTGCTTCGGCCTCACTGGGCGGATGCGTGGCCAGCCAGCAATAGAAAGCGGCCTGCGGTTCTTCGAGGAGCGTGAGGTTTTCAAGGCCGGCCCGTTTCGCGGCCTCGACGGTGAGAGTGCGGGCGACGTCATCGAACGAAGCCGGCACGGTCAGGATGACGATCTGTTTCTGCAAGACGTCGTCGGGTTTCCCCCTGGCGATCACATGGTTCCAGGCATCGACGAGATGGCGCAGATACGCCGTCGAGGCATCGACGGGCGAGACGCGCGGCACGTCGGGCGGAGCGCCGTAAGGCAGCAGCGGCGCAGTGCGATCAACGCCGGCGTGACAGAGCCAGGACTTGGCGGAGGTAACGAGCCGGCCAGGAACGCGCGAACCCTGGACGCGGGCAAACTCGCCGACGGCGCGAGTGGCTGCCGGGTCCCACGGCAAAGCGACGGCGCCGGGAGGCAGGTCGTGTTCGCCGGGAAGATAGAGGAACGACGGCAGCAGCGGTTTATCGGCGACAGCGCCGGCAGCGACGAGTTGGGGGACCGGGAACGGACGAATCTCCGGCTGGCCCTCGCGCAGGCGGCGCTGCAGGTCGATGAAGGCGAGCGCGCTGTTCGTCGTTCCGAGGTCAATGCCGACGAGGTAGCGTCCGGCTGGAGGCATGGGTAACCTTCGATAAATCGAGAAGACGGTCTCTCCGGAGTATTTTACGGAAGACAGAGGAAGCCCGCAGCGCAAGCAAGGACGAGTGCGCCTTGCTTGCGCTGCGGGCTACCTCTGACCTTGTCCCATCGTGGCGAATCGCGTATCTGCTCCCAGGCGTCTGGCCTTGATGGAGGGATGGCGATGACCTGGCGAAAGGGAATGCAATTGCTGTTGCTCGGCAGCCTGGCGGCCGTAAACGCCGGCTGTCTCGCCGTCGCCGCCGTGGGGGCCGCCGGCGCCGGAGCGGCGACATACATCTACATCAGGGGCCGTGTCTGTCAGGAATATCCTGCTACCTTCAAGGACAGTTACTACGCGGTCATCGCCGCTCTTGATGCATTGAAGTATCCCGTCCTGAGCCAGAAGAATGACGGCGTGTCCGGCACTTTTACGAGCAAGACAGAGGAAGGCACGGCCATCACCGTTGACCTGACGACCGAACCCGCACCCGCCGGCACCGTCACTCGCGTCTGCATTCGCGTCGGCCTCACCGGCGATCAGGTCGTCAGCGAACGAATCCTCTCCAAGGTGCAGGAGCGACTGGTGCCTGGCGTGCCGATGCGCCCGGGAGATCCCCAGCAAGCCCGGCTGCCACCCGTCCCCCAGACAGGACCGAGCAACGTCATTCAGCCCGTGGGCTGGAACCATCCCGGCGAGACTCCTCCGCCTCCGGAATTGCCGCCCGATCCCGCGCCGGTGCGCCGGCCGTGAACTATCATGCTCCGCATGAAGACGCCAGCGATCCTGGGACTCGATATCGGCGGCGCCAACCTCAAGGCCGCGACCCTTTCCTCGGGCGAGATACAG
This sequence comes from Gemmatales bacterium, assembly GCA_038240465.1. Taxonomy (GTDB): domain Bacteria; phylum Planctomycetota; class Planctomycetia; order Gemmatales; family Gemmataceae; genus JBBRIK01. The sequence goes on along the minus strand of JBBSDR010001062.1, from coordinate 1,237 downwards.
TGTCACACCCGGCCCTTTGCTCTCTACCGCAATCCCGGCGGACTCGTCGCTGCCCTGTCTGACCTGAGCCATTCTCTTCCTCCCGCCGACGAACTCGCCGTCACGATGACCGGCGAACTGTGCGACTGCTTCGCCAGCAAACGCGACGGAATCTTGCATATCCTCGCTGCCGTCGAACACCTGGCGGATAGCCGGCCTGTTCGCGTTTGGTGTTGCGATGGCCTCTTTCGCACTCTGGCGGAAGCGCGTTCCTCGCGGCCGCTTGTCATTGCCGCCTCCAACTGGCTCGCCCTGGCAACCTGGGCAGGCCGGCTCGTTCCCGAAGGTCCAGCGCTTCTGATCGACGTCGGCTCGACCACGACAGACGTGATTCCGCTCCTCGACGGCAAACCTATCCCCCTTGGTCGATGCGACTCTGAACGGTTGGCGGTCTCCGAACTGGTCTACACGGGAGTACGCCGCACTCCCGTCTTCGCTCTCTTCCCGCACGATGCCGCCACGGAATGGTTCGCGACCATGCTCGATGTGTATCTCATTCTCGGAGAGATCGCCGACGAGCCGGCCGATTACGATACAGCGGATGGCCGGCCCGCCACCTATCAATACGCTCATGCTCGCCTGGCCCGCGTCTTCTGCGGCGACCTCGAATCGAGTTCCGAAAACGAACGCTTCATCCTGGCCGAGGAAGCGCGGCGCCGGCAGATTCACCTTCTCGTTCGCGCCATGCAGCGGGTGAGCAAGACCTTGCCGTCAGCCCCCGCGACGGTGATACTCTCGGGTTCGGGAGAGTTCCTGGCGCGAGCAGCGACGGAGCGAGGGTTCCCGATCGGGTGTGCGTTGCTGTCCACCGCGGAAGCACGAGGCAAGGAAATGTCCACTGCGGGATGCGCCTGCGCGGTCGCCGTCCTCGCTCACGAGAGGCCGCTTTCATGACGCTGACTATCGTCAAGATCGGCGGCAGTCTCTACGACCTGCCCGACCTCGGCCCGCGCCTGCGAAACTGGTTGAAGACGCTGAGCGCGGAGAGGGTGCTGCTTGTTCCAGGCGGCGGGCCGACCGCCGAGGTCATCCGCGAATTCGATCGCGTTCACGGGCTGGGTGAGAAGATCGCTCATCATCTCGCCCTGCGTTCGCTGACCCTGAATGCCTGGTTCCTCGCCGAATTGCTCGGGACCGATGGCGGAATAACTTCCTTCTTTCTTGCCGCTTGCGGCTTAGCGGACCGCCCGCTAAGCCG
>JBBSDR010001061.1:0-3536 GCA_038240465.1 Gemmatales bacterium | reverse complement strand
GGCGGTGGGCGGCAGGCAGGAAGCCTTGCCGTGGTTCCCACAACAGCCGAAAGCCCTCAACTTCCAGGGAAGGAATCCCATGCGAGCCTTCATACATCCGCTCCGCATGGCAGGGTTTGCCCTGTCTGTGTGGCTTGTGTCAATTCACTGCCCGCTCGCAGTCCACGCTCAGACTCCTCCGGCTGCTTCGACGCAAGAACTCGAGAAACGAGTGCGCGAACTGGAGGCCATCGTTCGCCAACTGCAAGTCGAGCGAGCCAGCGCGGGTGCGGTGCCGCCTGATAGCTCGCCAGGAGGAAAGGCCGGCGCGATCACCACGACCGCCCCGAGCGACGGAGCAGGGGGACTCGTGATCCCTGACGGTGCCGTGGAGAAGAGTGCCGGCTTTGCCGGCTGGGACCCCAAGGAAGGCTTCATCCTCCGCTCGGCCGACAAGCAGTTCATGCTCCGCCTCACCGGCCAGATCGAGGGCGATTATCGCGCCTTCCTCGACGGCAAGGACGCTACCGACATCGATTCGTTCCTCGTTCGCCGGGCTCGTCTGGGTATCGAGGCGAACATGTTCGGCGCTTACGAGTTCCGCCTGCTGCCCGATTTCAGCAACGCCCAGGCGCCGGGGGTGACTGCCTCGTCGCGAATTCAGGACGCTTACATGAACGTCCACTACTGGGATGAGTTTCAGGTGGAGGTCGGCAAGTTCAAGCAGCCCTTCAGCTACGAGCAACTCATCCAGGACCGCTTCGTCCCCACCCTGGAGCGATCGCTGATCGACCAGCTCGTTCCGGCCCGCGATGAGGGCCTGATGGTCCACGGCCAGCATCTGCTTCACGATCGGCTGGACTATGCCGTGTCGGTCTCCAACGGCGAGATCAATGGCGACTTCGACACTGACAAGCGCAAGGACTTGGCCGCCCGCGTCGCGGTTCGCCCGTTCAACAGCCCCGAGATGTGGTGTGGGTTGCGCGGCTTGCAGTTGGGTATGTCGGCCACGACGGGTAAAGAGGAGGAGGCGATTGTTCCGACGCCGCTGCGGACGCCGGCCACCGTCCCGTTCTTCGCCTTTAACTCGGGAGTGCGGGCGGATGGGTTGCGCAGCCGCTACAGTCCGGAAGTGGTCTATTTCAACGGCCCGCTGGGGTTCGCGGCTCAGTACCTCTATGAGGAACAGCGGTTGCGTCCGGTGTTCGCCGGCGCGGGTTCGCAGTTCCTGGTCAATGTGCCTTTCACGGGCGGCTACGTCCTTTCGACATTGCTGCTGACCGGCGAGGAGCGGACGACCTACAGCGCGGCTATCGATCCACTGCGTCCTTTCGATCCGTGTCATCCCCTGGTGTCCCCGGGCGCCTGGGAACTGGTGGCGCGCTTCTCGCGATTGGACCTCGGCGCGGAGGTGTTCCAGCCGTTGCGGACCAGCAGGACAACCACGATCAGCCTGGCCAATCCGGCGGGGAATTCCCGCACGGCGAGCGAGATCACCCTGGGCTTCAACTGGTATCTCAACAAGTGGGTGCGTATGCAGTTCAACTGCGAACATGCCTGGTTCGAGGACCCCGTGCGTCTCGGCCCGACACCGCGCGGCCTGGTGGATCACCAGAATTCGCTGCTGACGCGCTTGCAGGTCATTTTCTGAGAGTTCTTCGGCGATCAGTGGGTCGATGGCAACGCGGACAACGTCCTGGTCCGGAACAACTGAGGCGGGATTCCTTATCTTGACATCAGGGGGAGTCGCGCATGCCTTCAATCCTGAGTGGTTTGAAGGCATACGCAACGCCTGGGGCTTTCGCTGATGATACAACACGATTCGTGCTTGCAGGACGTCGAAGCGATGGCCTCAATGGACCACTGGTGCGAGAGCATCCCACGTTTTTGAAAGCCATCCCCAGCCATGAGCATGCCAGATGATAGCCTGATCCTTACCGAACGAACGCGGCCTGCTGGACGCCTTCTTGGCGTCGATTACGGCGCCGTGCGCATCGGCCTGTCGATCAGTGATCCGGACCGCAAGTTCTCCTTCCCCCTGGCGACCTACGAACGACGTGGCGCCGAGAAGGACGCGGCCTACTTCCGGGCGGTCGTCGAGGAAGAACAGATTGCTGGACTGGTGATGGGTCTGCCGATTCATCTCGACGGCCGTGAGGGACAGAAAGCGATCGAGGTTCGCGCTTTCGCCGCCTGGCTCGGTCAGGCGGTTGCCCTGCCGATCGTCTTCTGGGACGAGCGATTCACGACCGTCGAGGCGGAGGCGGCGTTGTGGTCTGCCGGACTCAGCCACAAGAAACGCAAGAGCCGCCGGGATCGCGTGGCGGCCCAGATCCTTTTGCAAGCCTATCTCGACGCCGGCTGTCCGCCGAACCCAGTCTTCGGCTCGCTCGATGAGCCGACGGGACTCGAGTAGGCGACCAGCCCGAAGTGCAAGCGAGAGAGAAGAGTATTCTCACCAGCGCAGCGGCTTCTGCCAGGCCTCTTTCAGTTCGGCTAACTGGCTCCAGACGATCCACTCACCGCTCGCCCCGGCGATTCGCAACCGCGCTTCCTTGCAGGTCTGCCCGATGCTCAGCAGCGGTAGCCCCTCCAGTGCCTGACTCAGCCGCGCCACATCCTGAGGGCGCACTTCGAGGACGAATCGCGTACACGACTCCGAGAACAGGAAGACCTCATCCGCAAGCGGCCACGCCTTGCTCGTCGATACAAGGTCTGCGCCGACGCCACCTGCGAACGCCATCTCTGCCGCCGCGACAGCCAGGCCACCCTCGCTTAAATCATGACAGGAGCGAATCAATCCCGCCGCAATGGCCTGATGCAGCCCCAGGAACAGACGCGGAGCCAACTCCAGGTTCGGGCGCGGTACAGTTCCACCGCTGCGTCCTTCCACGAGATAACAGTGCGAGCCGCCCATTTCGTCCTTCGTCTCACCGAAAAGGTAGAGCAGATTGCCCGGTTCCTTCAGGTCCATCGACACGCAGCGGCGGACGTCGGGGACCTGGCCGAGAGCGCTGATCAGCAGCGATGGGGGAATAACGATGTTGCGACCCGCAGCGTGAAACTCGTTCTTCAGGCTGTCCTTGCCGCTGATGAAGGGGGTGCCGTAAGCGAGGGCGACGTCGCGGCACGCCTCGGCCGCCAGGACCAGCGATCCCAGCACCTCGGGCCGATCGGTGTTGCCCCAGCAGAAGTTGTCGAGGATCGCGATTCGTGCGGGATCGGCACCGACGGCGACGACGTTTCGCACCGCCTCGTCGATGGCCGACGCCGCCATCGCATACGGATCGAGATCACCATAATGCGGATTCAGGCCACAACCGATCGCCAGCCCGCGCCACGATCCCAGGACAGGCATCACGACGGCCGCGTCGCCAGGGCCATCATCCTTGACGCCAACCAGCGGCTTCAGCACACTGCCGCCCTGCACCTCGTGATCGTACTGGCGAATGATCCATTCCTTGGAGCAGACGTTCCACGACGACAGAATCCTCTTGAGGGTGTCGTTGAAGTCCACAGGGCGAGCGGGGGGTGTCAACCCCCCGGTGGGCGAGGTT
>JBBSDR010001060.1:0-3538 GCA_038240465.1 Gemmatales bacterium | reverse complement strand
TGAAGCGGATGTATTGTCGATTGCTAAACCGAGCGACATCCAAGAGGGACCAATCGACAATCGACAATCGACAATCAACAATGACGAGACCCGTCCCCTTGCCGGCAAAGACCGCATCATGATTCTCGGCGGCGGTCCCAACCGCATCGGCCAGGGCATCGAGTTCGATTACTGCTGCTGTCAGGCGGCGTTCGCCCTGCGTCAGGCGGGATACGAGACCATCATGGTCAACTCGAATCCCGAAACCGTCAGCACGGATTACGACACCAGCGATCATCTCTTCTTCGAGCCGTTGACGTCCGAGGACGTCCTCAACATTTTCGACCGCATGAAGCCGACCGGCGTCATCGTTCAGTTCGGCGGTCAGACGCCTCTCAACCTGGCCCGGGTCCTCGAACAGTCCGGCGTCCCTATCATCGGCACCAGCACCGACAGCATCGACCAGGCCGAGGACCGCCAACGATTCCAGGAACTCGTCGAACGCCTGCAACTCCGCCAGCCGGCCAACGGCATCGCGATGGACTCTCAGGAGGCGAGCCACGCGGCCCGGCGCATCGGCTATCCCGTCCTCGTCCGGCCGAGTTACGTTCTCGGCGGCCGGGGCATGGAGATCGTCTACGACGAGGCGACGTTGCAGCGCTACATGGAACGCGCCCTCGAACTGTCGCCGGGCAAGCCGATCCTCATCGACAAGTTCCTCGAAAGCGCCATGGAAGTCGATGTCGATTGTATCAGCGACGGCACGCGCACCATCATCGGCGGCGTGATGCAGCACATCGAGGAAGCGGGCATTCACTCCGGCGACTCCGCCTGCGTCCTGCCGCCACACAGTTTGTCGCCTGAACTCGTCGCTGAGATCAAGAAGCAGACTCGCGAACTGGCGCGCGAACTGCAAGTGAAGGGGCTGATGAACATTCAGCTCGCCCTGACACGCGACGGCACCGTGTACATCCTCGAGGTCAATCCGCGCGCCAGCCGGACTGTGCCGTTTGTGTCGAAGGCGACAGGGGTGCCGCTTGCCCGGCTGGCGGCGCTGGTCATGGTCGGCAAGACGCTGGACGAACTGAAGGTGTTCGACGAGGTGACGCCGAAATACTTCTCGGTCAAGGAATCGGTCTTTCCGTTCAACAAGTTTCTCGGCGTCGATATCATCCTCGGGCCGGAGATGCGCTCGACTGGCGAGGTGATGGGCATCGACGACTCCTTCCCGGTCGCCTTCGCCAAGAGCCAGATGGCGGCGAACAGTACGCTGCCGGAGAAGGGCAAGATCTTCCTGTCGGTGGCCGACCGCGACAAACTGGAGGTATTGCCGCTGGCGCGAGCGCTGGTCGAACTGGGCTTCACGCTGATCTCGACGCGCGGGACAGCCCGGTCCTTGCGCGACGCCGGGATTGCTGTCGTCGAAGTACCCAAGGTTCAAGAAGGCCGGCCGAACCTGATCGATTTCATGAAAAACCACGAGATTTCCCTGGTCATCAACACGCCCTCCGGACAGGGAGCGCGCACCGACGAGGGCCGCATTCGCGCGGCGGCCGTCTTGCATGGAGTGACCTGCATCACCACGCTCGCTGCCGCCCAGGCCGCCGTGGTCGCCTGTCGCGAGACGCGCGGCAAGCCCCTGACCGTGACTCCGTTGCAGGATCGTTACTCGTAGCCACAACCGGCCCAGTTGTTGGCTGTGTTCCAAGCCAGCAAGCGAGGCCGCTTGTGGCTACGGGGGAAAGACCGCTAAGCCGCAAGCGGCAAGAAAGAGGGTCCGGCTGTGACGGCGCGGAATCAGAAAGTTCTTGCTGCCGCTTGAGGGTTGCGCGGAGGGCGTGGTATACTGAATAAGATCGCGAATTGACAGGAAGTGGAAAAGGGCGAGCCAGATCGGTCCATCCTGGGAAAACCCGGCTCCCAGGTCAGGGAACGAGTGGGACACAACATGCCTGCACAGCTCATAGCCCTGACGGATGGTCCCAATATCCTTCTGGATAAACCCATCCTGTTGCTGGGCCGCCATCCCGAATGCGACGTTCAGATCGAGTCGCGCAAAATCTCACGCCGCCATTGCTGCATCGCCCTGGTCAACGATCATCTTGTCGTCCGCGATCTTGGCAGCACCAATGGCATTCGCATCAACGGCGTTCGCGTCCAGGAAGGCAACCTGCGCGCGGAAGACGAGTTGACCATCGGCAACTCGCGCTACAAGGTGCGCTGGGAGTCGATGCATATCGAATCGCCGCGCGAAATGGACGTCCCGCGTCAGAAAGAAGCACCGAGAATGGGTCGAGTGGACGCCCTTGATGACGCGATACTCGAATCGTGTGAGGAACCGGTGCCGCTTGATGAGCCGGATGGGCGCGCCGCAGCCGTTCGACCCGCCACGCAACTGGATGGACCGGAACCCGCCGAGTCGGTCATCCTGCCCGATCACCTCGAACTGGCACCCATCAGCGACGTCATTCCTCCGCCTCGGCCGCGCTAAAAACACACTTGCCGCTTGCAGCCAGACGCGCTATGCGTCCGGCCACAAGCGGCAAGTTATCGTCGAAGAACTCGGTCAGCGCGCGCCAACCGGTTCAGTCGTGCGAGTTTCGGTCAGGTTCTTGATTCGCGCCCAAACTTCCTCGCGATAGATCGGAATGTCTTCCGGCGCCTCGATGCCGAGTCGCACCTGCTCGCCTCGCACCTCCAGAACCGTCACCACGATTCCCTGTTCCGGGATGACGATCCGTTCGCCGCACTTCCTTGACAGTACCAACATGGGAGTTCCTCCTGAGTACCCTGAATCGCGTTGATCGATCTCAGATCACTTGTATATTACTGCTATTCCGTTTACTTGTCCAGTCGTCCGCATCAACTTTCCGCTTTTCTATTGAGCAAGACTTGTGCCGATGATTGTCACGATTGCCGGCGTCAACCCCAAGTTCCTTCTCCAAGCAGGGATGCGCTGCTCATTTGTCTTTCGTGCATTGGGAGAGCAGTTCGATCTTGCGGCGCGGCAGGCACTTTCGCTCACTCAGCCGCACGGTTTTGCTCAACTCGATGAGGATCGGGAGATGCCTACACTTTCGCGACGGGATATACTGGAAAGACGTTAGCCTCCTTTGCCGCGACCGCTCCGGAACCTCGACCATGACCACTTTCTCCTTTCCTCCTGTCATCCCGGTTCGCCAAACGGCCCCCCAGCCTGTTGTGTCGGATGTTGCTGGCGAGGTCAAACGGCGCTGGCAGGCGTCGGGCGTCCTGGCACGGTTGCGGCCGGGCGACCGCGTTGCTGTCGGCGTTGGCAGCCGGGGAATCGCCAACCTCGCGGCCATTGTTCGCGCCACAACCGAGTCCCTGCAAGAGAGCGGCGCGAAGCCCTTTATCGTCGCGGCGATGGGTTCGCACGGCGGCGCTACCGCTGAGGGACAGCGCGAGTTGCTCGCCGAGTATGGCGTCAGTGAAGAGAAACTGGGAGTGCCGGTCAAAACCGACATGACGGCGGTGCAAATCGGCGTCAACAGTTGGGGCGAGCCGGTCTGGTGGGATCGCAACGCCCTGGAAGCCG